>JBNRMR010000028.1:0-5399 GCA_050309705.1 Christensenellales bacterium
CAACAACATCCTCTACGAGTCAAAGCTTATCGGCTATCCCAAGCCTTTCAAGAACAAAGTGCGAACATTCTGCCAGAACCCAGGCGGCTTTGTCAGCCAGGAAAACTATGACGAGGATCTGGCCGTGGTGAACGGGCATTCCTACAAGGAAAAGAAGTCGCAAAACACAAACCTTGCCATACTATGCTCCCATAACTTCACAGAGCCCTTCAACCAGCCCATAGCCTATGCCAAGAAGGTTGGCGAGCTGACCAATATGCTGGGTGGTGGCAGGATTTTGGTGCAGCGCTATGGCGATATTCTGGACGGAAAGCGCACATGGCAAAACGAGCTTGCGGCCTCCAACGTGCGGCCCACATTGCCTGACGCCGTTGCAGGTGACATCACCGCCGCCATGCCCTATAGAGCCATGCAGAACATTTTGGGCTTCATACAGGCGGTTGACCAGGTTGTCCCCGGCTTTGCCAGCTATGAAACCTTGCTCTATTCGCCGGAGCTTAAGTTTTACAGCAACAGGGTGAAGATGGACAGCGCATTCAACACCAATATAAGGAATCTTCACTGCCTGGGCGATTCCAGCGGTTGGACCCGCGGCCTGATGATGGCGTCAGTCATGGGTGTTTTGATGGGCAGGAGCCTGGCAGAAGTTCAATAGTCTTTTGGCATGTGATTTCGGCGGCATTATATAACCCGTTCTCATTTGATAAGCTATAAAAATGGAGAATTAATATGAAACGAAAACGCTTTGACCGTGATATCTGGAATTTTGGAGACTTTCCTTACTATCAGATGCGCATTGAAACCGACGGCTTTCACGGTTTGGTTTGCTTATTGAAGCTAATGAATGGAAACGCAAAGGTCGAGGGAGGTAAATATCAATATTGGGACCGACCTAAAGCCGGAAAAGTGGCGATATGCGGAAAAGGAATGACATGGATGCAGCTTATCCCCGACGGCAGGCAGCACACGCTTACCGTCAAATATCTGCCCGACAATACTATGTCCATTTGCTATATCGATATCATTGAAAGCATCGAATATGACCACGACGGCGTCGCCGTTTTCATCGATAAATATCTCGATGTGGATTTCACTGCGCAAGGGGATGTGAGCATCTATGACCGCGATGAACTGGACGAGGCGCTTGAGGCAGGAGAACTTTCAGATACGCAATATAACGCGGCACTAATAGAATGCGATAAAGTGATTGACGAGTATTGCTCAGACATCTCAAAATCGATCGCGTTTTTCGATAAACTCCTCGCCCTTTCTTATGAAAAGATCAAAAACGGAGAGAAACAGTTTAAACTTAATAATATAGAGTGAAATTTAGTATTTTTCATTGCGCTTTACAAACAATATTGAAAAGTGTATAATAATATGAATTAAGCTGGCCAAGGGTCGGTTTATATCAACTGCTGTGAAGGGAACGGCATTCCTCAAAACGCTTTTGCAGAGAGCCGCGCAGGGTGGAAAGCGGCAGGGCGCGGGGAGGGCGGATCATCCCGGAGCTACTTGCCTGAAAATCCTCACCGGAGAGGATCTCAGGGCGGGCGTTTCCCGCGTTAAGGGGCGTTGAGCCTTTCTGCGTCATGGCTTTCGTTTTCAAACTGGCGAAAACAAGGCGTAAAAAGGAAAAACAGGTGGTACCACGGCACATCCGTCCTGACAGATGTGCCTTTTTATTTACTTTTATGAAACAAAAGGCAGCAGCAAAGGGGAGTTTTTATGTATAAGCAGGTTTCCACAAGTCTTGATTTCGTCGCCCGCGAAGAAGAAATCATGGAGTTTTGGCAGCAAAACAACATTTTTAAAAAATGCATGGAGCTGAACAAGGGGCAAGAGACCTTCACCTTCTACGACGGCCCGCCAACCGCAAACGGCAAGCCCCACGCGGGCCATTTGATCACCCGCGCTTTTAAGGATATCTACCCCCGCTTCCACACCATGAAGGGCCGCTATGTCCTTCGCAAGGCCGGCTGGGACACCCATGGCCTGCCTGTGGAGCTGGAGGTTGAAAAGGCTCTGGGCATAGACAGCAAGCATGAGATCGAGGAATACGGCATTGAAAAGTTCATAGAAAAATGCAAGGAAAGCGTCTGGGTCTACAAGGAGCAATGGGAGAAGATGAGCGAGCGCATCGGCTTTTGGGCCGATATGGAAAACCCCTATGTTACCTATGAAAATGATTATATCGAGTCCATCTGGTGGTCGCTGAAAAAGATTGCCGAAAAAGGCCTTCTCTACAAAGGTCACAAGGTTGTGCCCTATTGCCCCCGCTGCGGCACATCCCTCTCCTCCCATGAGGTGGCGCAGGGCTATAAGGATGTCACCGACACTTCGGTTTACGTCAAGTTCCCGGTTAAAGGCAAAGAAAAGACATATCTTCTGGCCTGGACCACCACCCCATGGACACTCCCCTCCAACGTGGCGCTGACTGTCAACGCCAAGGAGGACTACGCCACCGTCACCTGCCACGATGAAACATATATCATGGCCAAAGCGCTGCTGGACGGCGTTCTGGGCGAAGGGCATTATGAAACGCAGTCAGTCTGCAAGGGCGCAGATCTTATTGGCATGGACTATGAGCGCCTCTTTGACTTTGCCGGCGAAACAAAAGAGCGGGGCTGGTATGTGGTTGCCGATGATTATGTCACTCTGTCCGACGGCACAGGCATAGTCCACTGCGCACCCGCTTTCGGCGAGGACGACGCCAGAGTCGGCCGCAAATACGAGCTTCCCTTTGTGCAGCTTGTAAACGGCGAGGGCAACTTCATCCCCGGCACAGGCTTCATCGAGGGGCTGTTCGTAAAGGATGCCGACGCGCCAATACTTGATGATCTTAAAAACAGCGGCCTTTCGCTAAAGACCCAGGAGTATGAGCACAACTATCCCTTCTGCTGGCGCTGCGACACGCCCCTGATATACTACGCCACAGACACCTGGTTCATCGCCATGAGCAAGGTGAAGGATCTGCTGGTGAAGAACAACCACTCCATCAACTGGATGCCGGACAACATCAAGCATGGCCGCATGGGCAAGTTCGTTGAAAACGTGCTGGACTGGGGCCTTTCCAGAAGCCGCTACTGGGGCACGCCTCTGCCCGTGTGGGAATGCGGCTGCGGCCACTTCCACACCATCGGTTCCATAGCGGAGCTGAAGGAAAGATGCCAAAATGTGCCGGACGACATCGAGCTGCACCGCCCCTACATCGATGGCCTGACGATGGAGTGCGACAAGTGCGGCGGAGAGATGCGCCGTGTTCTGGATGTCATCGACTGCTGGTACGACAGCGGCTCCATGCCCTTTGCTCAATGGCACTACCCCTTTGAGAATAAAGAGATATTCGAAAAGCACTTTCCGGCCCAGTTTATATCCGAAGCAATGGACCAGACTCGTGGTTGGTTTTACACAATGCTGGCCATATCCACGCTGCTTTTTGAAAAGTCATCCTATGAAAACTGCCTGGTGCTGGGCCTTGTCGCCGACAAGGATGGCCGTAAGATGAGCAAGCACCTTGGCAACGGCATCGATCCCTGGGACGCTCTGAACGGCCAGGGCGCCGATGCTGTCCGCTGGTATTTCTATGTGGGCAGCGCACCATGGATGCCCTCCAGGTTCTCCTTTGAGTCCGTCTCTGAGGCTCAGCGCAAATATATGGGCACCCTTTGGAACACATACGCATTCTTTGTTCTTTACGCCAACATCGACAGCTTTGACGCCACGAAGTATCAGCTTGACCATAGCAAGCTGGGGCTCATGGACAGATGGGTCCTTTCCCGGCTGAACACTCTGGTGAAGCAGGTGGACGAGAACATGGAAAAATATAACGCCACCGACAGCGCAAGGGCCATGAATAACTTCGTGGATGAACTGTCAAACTGGTATGTTCGCACCGGAAGAGAGCGTTTCTGGGCCAGCGGAATGGAGCAGGACAAGATAAACGCCTACATGACCCTGTACACCGTTTTGGTCACCATGGCGAAGCTGACTGCCCCCTTCACCCCCTTCATGGCCGAGCAGATATACCGCAACCTAGTCTGCGAAATCGATAAGACTGCGCCGGAAAGCGTTCACTTCTGCTCCTTCCCCAAGTCGGACGCCTCCCTTATCGACGAGGCCCTTGAAAAGGACATGGACGTGGTCCTTCGGGCAGTCTCACTGGGCCGCGCCGCCAGAAACAGCGCCGCCATAAAGAACCGCCAGCCCCTTTCGCTGATGTATATCAGCGGCACGCAAGGACTGCCGGAGGGTTATCTTGATATAATCAAAGGCGAACTGAACGTGAAGGATGTGCGCTTCGTCAGCGACGCCAGGGCCTTCACCACCTATAATGTGAAGCCCCAGCTTCGCACTGTCGGCCCCAAATACGGCAAGCAGGTGGGCGCGATCGGCAAATATCTAGCCCAGGCGGATGGCAACGATGTGGTGGACTCTCTGGACGAAAAAGGCTCCTTCGAGTTTGAGCTGGGCGGCGCATCTATAAACCTCACCCGTGATGATCTTCTTCTTGAAAAGACTCAGAAAGCGGGGTTTATGGCCGAATCCGACAGGGATATGACCGCCATTTTGGACACGAACCTAAGCAAAGAGCTGATAGACGAAGGCTATGTGCGTGAGCTGGTCAGCAAAATTCAGACCATGCGCAAGGAAGCCGGCTTTAACGTGATGGATAAGATCACAGTGCGCATAAGCGCGGGCGAGGAGCTGTCGGCCGTTGCGCAGGCAGCCTCCGGCGAGATCATGGGCGATGTCATGGCCCTTTCCCTTGAAACCGGAGCTGTTGACGAAAGCGGCTATGTGAAAAAATGGGATATCAATGGCCTGGAAGCCGAGATATCAGTGAAAAGATAGCTATTTCAAAGGAACGAATCTTCATTCCTTTGGGGCTGCATGGTTTTTATGTTTCGCTTTGCTTAACGCCTGGAAAATCATGCAGGTAGGGAAGAAAAATCTGCATTTTCCTTCCGCTCGCACGAAGCTTTTGCTTATATCTGTAAACGCTATGCAGATATAGTAAAAATCACTTTACTTCGCGTCAATGAAAGGAGCCTGGTTTTGGCAAAGTTTGAAAGAAAGGTGAAGGGCAATTATGCCCAGATCAGCAGCAGTCTTAATTCGGCGGTCTTGAACTCCGGCGTCAGCGTCAATCTGGTTGATTCCAGCCGCATAAGCGTCGGCGATACCGAGATAATGATAAGGGTCTATGACAAATATTACGCCCGCAACGGCAACCGCGCCAGCCTCACTCTAACTGTCGCCGGAAACAGCGATGAAACCTATGTGAGCGCCATCGGGGCGGGCGGCGGCAGCGGCACTTTCTTTAACTTTTCCTGGGGCGCGGAGGGCGATTTTGTCGAAACCGTCGCCAGCGCAATGAGGAGCATGGGGTACTGATG
>JBNRMR010000029.1:0-15426 GCA_050309705.1 Christensenellales bacterium
GGCGTGGGGATGTTCGCTCTTTGAGGCGGCGGGGGAGGAGTGGCCCCTGTGCCCACATAAGGAGCCGGGGCGCGGTGAGCGTCAGAGCCCTTCTTCTGGTTCTGCGAAGCCGACCCAGAGTCGCCAAACAGTTTTAGCATCAGCATAACCAGCCCAGCAGGCCAGAAAAAGATGAAGCCCAATACTATGGCGACCATCGGTATATCGTTAAAGCGAAAGTCTTTGTTGCTGCTCATTCAGACACCCCTTTTCAAAAATCTGCTTAAAACATATCAATGCTACAACAATATTCTAACATATCCTTCCTTGCTTTGCAATATACCTATTTAAATTTTATTGATAAATTTGCAGTAGTTTTTATAAAAACTGTGCAAGCCCAGTTCTCCAGCTCTCATCTTTTAAAGCTTCCCTAAAGTCGCATTTATGCGCGTCAAACGTGACTTGTTTCACTAAGGCCCAGTAGAGGAATTTTAGCTGGCGCCATTTAGCAAATGGCCAATGGCAGCGCCCAAGTTTGGCCCATGGGAAAAGAACCGCCGGTCTGTTCCAAGCGGTTCTAGCGATTTTTAAGTATGCTGTTAAACTTTCCCGGGCCGGCCATTGCACCCTAGGCTGATAAATCCTTGTGGGCACACTCCATCATCGGCGGTATATCCAGATGATACTCACACCAGGTGCTGCACTCGCCGCAGCTTATGCAGGCGTCTGCCAGGGGGCCGGAAACCGCCTTATACTGCTTGGAGAAGGCTTCCGTGTCCTTGCCCAGTTGGCGGGAAATGGAGTACCTTGCGTGGATGCCTAAGATGTCCGGGAAGTTTATGCCCTGGGGGCATTGGAACTTTTCCAGGCAGTGCATACACTCGCGGCAGATATCGTTCAGCATGGCGGAAACCTTGTCAGCTTCCGTCTTAAGGGCTTCCCTTTCATCCCCGCTCATCGAGGCCAGAAGGGATGCGTTCATGTCGGTCTTAAATTCACCGGGATATTTCGCGCCCACGTCCACGGTTGAAATATACGGGTTGGAAAGGCAGAAGCGCAGCATCTGAGGGTAGGTTATGGAGCAAGTGTCGCCAATTATCTTCAAAGTGGGCACCATGCCATTGCCATTGAAGGCCTTCATGTTCACTACGCCGACACCCATATCATGGGCATATTTAATGAAGTCAAAGTTGCCGTCCTCGCCAATGGAGCGGTTAAAGATATTATATGGCAGCTCAATCACCTGGAAAACGCCGGTGTCCAGCGCTTCTTTGATCTCCTTGCCGTCACCGTAATGGCTGGAAAAGCCCAGAAAGTTGAAATCACCCGCCGCCTGGCGCTTAAGCGCATGGTCGATGGCGCCGCTGCTCTTGGTCTGCGCCCAGCGGTCCTCCTTTATGCCATGGAAGAAATAGACCAACTTTATCTCCGTACTCCCGATAAAAAGCCCCTTTTCGGTCTTTCTTATGCCAAGGGCTTTCACGGAGGCGTTAAAATCCGCATCGAAGGCTTCGGGGGTGTATGCGTGCCCCTTTGTGATGATGACAATCGGTTCGTCGATGTCGTCACGGGCGGCGATGGCTCTGCCCACGAATTCTTCGCTGACGATAGTCTCCCCGGAGCCGTTCACGCCCGTATATGCCCTTGCGGTATCGATAAGGTTTATGCCCTGGTCAAGGACAAAATCGAGCATTTCTATCGCCTGATCGGATGTTTTAAGCTTTCTTATGTTCATTGCGCCAAAGCTCACCTCGGAAACCATCAGTCCGGTTTTACCAAGGGGACGCCTTTTTACTGTAAATTTCATATTATTACCTCTAAAAAATGATATTGCCGCTGCTAAACTACGTCTATGCCTCCGTCGTCGCGCTTTGCGAAGGGGCGGGCCCAGGGTTTATATTTCAATGTTTTAAGATAGTCGTAGTTAAGATCTACGCCCCAGCCGGGGCCGTCGGGCAGGGGCAGATAGCCGTCCGTGGGGGAATAAATTTTTGTGATCAGATCGTTGCAGGCGGGATCGCCGCCAATATTGTGGTCGTGTGTTTCAAGGGCCAGGAAGTTGGGGATGCAGGCCGCAAAATGCATGCCAATCACCGTGGAAAGAGGGCTTAGCGGGCTGTGAGGCGCCACCACTTTGTAGCTGCACTCCGCCATTGCGGCGATCTTTTTCGTTTCTGTGAATCCTCCGCAAAGGAGTATATCCGGCTGGAGGATGTCCACGGCGTTCGCCTCCAGAAGGTCTGAAAACTCGTACTTGGTGTAAAGGCATTCGCCGGTGGCGAGGGGAGCGCCCAGCTTGTCCTTCAAAAGGGCCATCTGCTTGATGTTTTCCATGCGGATAGGCTCCTCGATGAAAAAGGGCCTGTATTCCTTTATGGCCTCGGCAAACCAGACCGCCCTATGGGGCTCGTAGTTTCGGGCGTGAAAGTCAATTCCCATCTCCATGTCGTCGCCGAAGGCATCACGGAAGGCCGCAAAGGTCTGCGCCATATTCCTGCGGCTTTCGCCCACGGGCATGTCGCCGGCAAAGGGCTGAAAAAGCTTCAGGGCCGTGTAGCCGTATTTTTCCACAAGGGCGCGGGTCTTGTCCACGGCCTCCTGGGGGGTGTTGCCCCTGGCGCTGCCGCTGTAGCACCAGATCTTGTCGCGGGTGGGGCCGCCAAAAAGCTTGTACACGGGCATGTTTGCCAGCTTGCCCATTATGTCCCAGAGGGCCAGGTCAATGCCGGATATGGCGGAGTTTAAGATCGATCCGCCGGGGAAGCGGGAGTAGTTGTAGAGAAATTGCCAGATGTACTCCGGGCGCGTGGGATCTTGGCCGATGAGCCACTCCCTGAAATATTCAATGCAGGCTGCTGTGGCAAGATCAGGCCCGCAGGAATACGCTTCGCCGATGCCGTGGACGCCGTTGTCGGTATCAACGCGCACATAGACGTAATTGCGCCGGGAAGGATTGACCACATAGACCTTTATGTCAGTGATTTTCATAGAAGATTCCTCCCTGATAAAAAATGAATGCATAATTAATTATAGCATGTTGAAAAGATCACCGCAATGTTTGTCAGGCTCTACTTTGGTCTGTCTTGCCTGATTTGTCCTCACCTCCATCACGCAGCTTGCTATTTCCTGCATATAAGGCGACGCACCCTCTTAGTCCGCGCCGGAGGGAAGATTGACATTGGGGTGGGAGTAAATTAATATACAGATATAATCAATCAAAACAAAGAGAGGCTTTATATGAAAAAGAGGATCTTTATTACCGGCGGGACGGGACGGATAGGCGGCTGCATTGCCCAGGCGCTCAGGCAGTACGGAAGGTATGATGTGGCGGTGGGCACAAGGGGCGAGGGCAATGGCGAGGACACCGTCCATGTGGACTATTCCAGCCAGGAATCCTTGGTGGACGCATTGAAGGGCGTGCACACAGTCATACATATGGGTTACTACATGCGCGGGGATAAATTCATCGAAGAACACATTGACGGGAACGTAAAAACAGCCTGTTATCTTTATGAGGCGGCCAGAATCAACGGTGTGAAAAGGGTGATATTCGGGTCGTCCAACCATGTTTTTGGCTACTATGAAAAAGGCGAGCACATAACATCCGACAGCCTTTACAGGCCTGACAGCAACTACGGCCTTTCAAAATGCATGGTGGAGCTGGTGGGCAGATATTACTCCGATCGCTACGGCATATCCTGCATGAACATACGCATAGGCAATTTCGGCAACCCGCCCAATATTCCCAGAGATGACCGCGCCACATATGTCTGGCTTTCAAGCAGGGATTGTGCCCAGCTTTTCATTAAAGCGGTGGAATATGATGAAAGCTGCAAGTATCTGCATATGTTCGGCATGTCGGGCAACACAGGCGGATTTTTCGACACTTCCGACAACGCTGTGATTGGCTATGAGCCGGAGGACGACGGCGCTTTGTACAGGGGGAAAACCCAGGGACATCAGACGATATATTACAGCCTTCCCAACGATGCCATGACAAAGCACAAATATGTGGGCGGTTACAACATTGTTTTGGACAAAGACGGAAAGGTGGACGAAGAATACCTTGCGGCGCTTACCGCCGAATATGAGGAGATGGAAAGAACGAGGAAGGAGAAGTGCAATGGAAAATGAAACAGCAATGAAAAGAGCATGGGAGCTTGTAAACCAGATGACACTGGACGAAATGGCGTCGCAGCTTCGCTATCAGGCGCCGGCCATAGAACGACTGGGCATACCGGAGTATAACTGGTGGAACGAGGCGCTGCACGGCGTGGCGCGAGCGGGCGTTGCCACAATGTTTCCCCAGGCGATTGGACTTGCCGCCATGTTTGACGCGGAGCTGATGGGTAAAATCGCTCAGGCGGTAGCCAATGAGGGCAGGGCGAAGTATAACGCTCAGTCGGAATATGGCGACAGGGACATATACAAGGGCCTTACGTTTTGGTCGCCCAATATAAACATATTCCGCGATCCCAGATGGGGAAGGGGCCACGAGACATACGGCGAAGACCCGTTCCTGACTTCTCGCCTTGGGGTGGAGTTCGTGAAGGGCTTGCAGGGGGAAGGCGAGCATATGAAGGCAGCCGCCTGTGCAAAACATTTTGCGGTTCACTCCGGACCGGAGGATCTGCGGCATGAATTTGACGCTTTGGTTTGCGAAAAGGATCTTTGGGAAACTTATCTTCCGGCTTTTGAGGCGCTGGTGACAGAGGCGAAAGTGGAGGCCGTTATGGGGGCATACAATCGTGTGAATGGCGAGCCCGCATGCGGCAGCAATCGCCTGCTGGTGGAGATACTTCGCGGACAGTGGAAGTTTGAAGGGCATGTGGTCTCCGACTGCTGGGCCATACGCGACTTCCACACCCACCACAAGGTAACAGCCAATGCTGTTGAAAGTGCGGCCATGGCGCTTAAAGCCGGCTGCGATCTGAACTGCGGCATCACATACATGCACATTATACAGGCGTATGAAGAAGGAATGGTCACCAAAGAGGAGATAGCAAGGGCGGCGGCGAGGCTGATGGCCACACGAATTAAGCTGGGCATTTTGGGCGGGGAAGGCAGCCAGCATGACATTATCCCCTATGATGTGAACGATTGCGACCAGCACGCGCAGCTGGCCCTTGAGGCGGCAAGGCGCAGCATGGTTTTGCTTAAAAATGATGGGATACTGCCACTTAATATGGATGAGCTTAAGTCAATAGCCGTCATAGGCCCCAATGCGGACAATATCCGCGCGCTGGAGGGCAATTATAATGGCACATCATCAAGAAGCGTGACATTCCTGGAGGGGTTAAGGGCGAAGTGCGAAGGCAAAATTCGTATAAACTACAGCGAGGGCTGCCATCTTTACGATGATATTGTCGAAAGGATGTGCAAGCCGGGGGATCGCCTGGCTGAAGCTTACGCGGCGGCCAAGGCCAGCGATGTGGTTTTGCTTTGCCTGGGCCTTGATGTGAGGATAGAGGGCGAGGAGAATGACAGCGGCTATAAGGCTGGCGACAAGCCCGACCTGGAGCTGCCGGCAGTTCAAAGGAAGCTTATTGAAGAGGTGGCGAAAGCGGGCAAGCCCATGGTGATAATCTTGGCGGCAGGAAGTGCGCTGAGGGTTGAGGAGGCCAGCGCGGTGCTGGGCGCATGGTATCCCGGCCAGGCAGGGGGAACGGCGGCGGCGGAGATAATCTTCGGCGAAGTTTCGCCCTCGGGCAAGCTGCCAGTGACATTCTATCAGAGCGCCGACGACCTGCCGGATTTCGGCGACTACTCGATGAAAAACCGCACCTACCGCTATTACATGGAAAGGCCCTTGTATCCCTTTGGCTATGGGCTTTCCTACTGCGAATTCGATCTGGAGGAAGTGCGGCTGGAGGGAATGGTGGTGAAGGCAAAAATCACAAACAGGGGCGGGATGAGGGCGGCCCAGATTGTGCAGGTGTACATCAAAGACGACGAATCGCGCCATGCTCCGCCCAACCCCAGCCTTTGCGGTTTTTTGCGGGTTTCCCTTGAGCCGGGCGAGAGCGGGGAGGTTGAAATCGACATTCCCGGGAGCGCTTTGACTGTGGTGGACGAGGCTGGAAACCGCTTTGTGGACGGAAAGAGCTTCAGCGTGTATGTGGGCTTCTCACAGCCCGATGAAAGAAGCGCACAACTTACGGGGCAAAGGCCGGTGCGGCTTTCACTGGCTTTATAGCAGGCAAGGAAAAGGGGCGCGTCCAAAACATCGGCGGCGGGCCCACCCGCCCACGCAAAAAAACAACCTGCAATCCAGCAGGTTGTTTTTTGCTCCCAAAGGGGCTGCAGGAAAGCAAGGAGCCTTTCCCTTGACGATGCTTTCACTAACCCACAATGCAGGGGAGGGGTATTTATGTTCCGGAAGGATAGGCTTTTTCTGATATGCGACTGATCGCTGCGCTCAGTGCCAGTTTGAAGCCCTGGCCGATAATGTCCGGGAATGCAGGGAAGTTTAAACCGAAACGCCATTCATTTTGAATATCTTTCCAGGCGTTTTTCAAGGCTGCCGGAGTGAGGATCAAAGAGATGGCCGCCAAAATCGTAGAAGTAAATCGACCGCCCTTCGCCGTCAACCCGAGTTCGCTCGTTAAGCGGCTTGCCATACATTGGTTTATCTGCCCACAATGTCGTGGGGGGTGATGACGCCCAGCAGCTTTTCGTGGGGATGGCCGTGCTCGGTGATGAATATCATGCCTATGCGTCGTGACTGCTTGAGTGAGTCCATGAAAAGGGTTTCGGCGTCGGAGAGCAATGTGTGCCTGCCAAGGAAATGGAATGACTCTGTGGCGTGCATCTTAAGGGGCAGGAAATCCCTAAAATAGTGCAGGGTGGTTTCTTCGGTTATTTCTATGCAGCCGCGATCAAGCATGTATGAAAAGGGCGTGCTGGCGCTGAAAACCGACCTCAGCATGCCGCCCTCTACCACGGGGACATGAGAAAAGCCCCGCTCCTTCATTTTGCGCATAAGGGGAAGGACGGGGTCGCCTATCCGCGCAGTCATTATGTTGGGGGGCTTGGTGGCAAACTGATAGCATCTGCTGGGGTTCTCAACCCGGTATATGGTGTCGCGCAGAAGGTCTATCATGGCCTGGCTGGGCTCCACGGAATACTGGCTGTCGATCTTCTCGTTGTGGCTTAAAAGATTGCGCACCTCACGGCAATACTTGATCTCCCTCTTGATATCGTCGTATTGCCTGAGGCGCTCCAGCTCGCCCACCGCCCTCCCGTCCTGGGGAAAGCCGTAGGTATCAATGGCCGTTTGCTCAAGCTGCTTGTAAAGATCAAGAAATTCGTCCGTTCTGCTCATCCGAAGCTCCTTAAAGTTATATTTTTTCGGAAAAGGGCTACATCCATTCGGGGCGCATTCTGGTGGTGATGGGATAGCCAATGGCCTGAATGTGCGAGGGGAGCAGGCCCATAATCTCCGGCTGAGCGGTAACTGCCCTGAGGGGAATGCCCAGCGCTATTGCCGCTTCCTCCACAATTTTTTGGCCGGCAATCACATCCTGGGGGGTGGTCTGGGCGCCAAAGTTTGTGTTGTTTATCAGCGCGGAAGCATTCATCCTCGCCCGGGAAACGATCCTGCCATAAAGATCCACTATGCTTTCAACGGAGTTTGAAAAGGGGCGCAGGGTATTTACGACGAATATCATCTCAAAGTCGCTCTTGTCAAAATATGGTTTGTATCGTCCCAGAGCCACGGCGCCGGTGTCGTCACCGCCAACGTCGAACACCGTTTTTTCAACGGGGGCGTCAAAAACGGACTGTATCTGCGCTGGAAGGCCGGGTATGTCCACAGTGGTCAGCGCGAATGTGGGCGCAAGAAGCCGTATTCCCGCGCCTTCCACCAGCTCCCTTTGTTCGGCGCTTCTAAAGTAGGGGTTGACTATGTCCAGATCCACCAGGGCCACCTTTTCATGGCTCTTTTTCAGCTCCAGGGCGGTGTTAACCGAAATCTCCGTCTTGCCGCTGCCGTAATGCCCGCAAAAAACGGTTATCCTCCTGGCGAATATATCAGAAGCTTTTTTATATGTGTCAACATTTTCTCTTTCACTGCTCATCTGTGGGGGACTCCGTTTCTTCAGGATTGGCAGGTTGACCGGCGCCAGAGGTCTGAGGGAATTCAATTACATTTTGGGGAAGACCCTCGTCCGGACGCTTGTCTGTGGTCAGCTCCTCCTCGTCCTGCATTATTTCAGGGAATATATATGATATATCCATTTCTTGGTTCGGTCCGTTTGGTGAGGGCATGTCTTCGCCTGAGACCGCCTCTGCTTCTCGCCGGGGCGTGACAGCGCGCTCATATTCGAATGTGGAAGGCTCGAAGGCGGGGGCATCCATGTAAAAGCTGTGCTGATAAGTGTCCGGCTCATGGGCGTTTTCACCTTCGTCAAAATCATCCGCGGGCATTTTTTTGCCACTTATTTTGTAATATAGCTTTCTCAGAAGGTCGTATACGAACAGCACAAACTTTACCGCCAAAGTTTCCCTGCCCTCGCGAAGGTAGTATAGCAGCATATCTATCGCAAAGGCGGCGGCGGACACCAAAAGGGCGATCATAAACCAGTGCTTGAAGAAAAAGTCCAGGCGGCCGGAGGTGATGAACGACCATACCCAGTTGAAAAAACTCTCCATTATGTTGTAAATCCATCTGGAAAATTGATAAGCCTGGTCGGCCAATGCTTCACACCTCCCTCAAGTTTTGTCTTATGTGTTCGGGCCTTGCCCGGTGCTATTCTTCAGCGTCCTCCTCGGTGGATATCACCAGATTGACGGAGGCATTAGAGAAACTAACGCCAAGGGGTTGATCTTCGATGGTCAGCTCAAAGAGAACATCCGCAAGGTATTCGCCCTCAGTCATGGAGATCAGATTCACATAGGCTCTGATATCGCTGCGGTTCAGCCTGCTTATGAAGGATGCGGGGCCTTCCACCGCCACTGTAACAACGTCAGATTCAAGTTCGATGGCTGTGCCTTCGGGCTGGTTCCTGTATTCAACAGGTATATTTGCTACGACAGTGGTGCTAAGCTCCTCGGTTATATCCACAAGGATTTCCGCGCTGGAAAAGCTCATCCATTTGACGCCGTTTTGCACTATCAGCTCCACTTCCTGGGAGAATGGTTCAAACATTCCCGTAAGGTCTATGGAGTTTACATAGACATAGTATATATTCTCAATATCCTCCGCATTTCCTGCAATCGTTACTTCGTTGGGTATCAGCGTTATATCCCCAAGGACATAGCCGGGGAAGACCTCGCCCACGAAGCTTCCGCGCCATTGTATCGGCACTGTCTTTGTCTTGTATATGCTGGAACGGACTATGACTGTCGGGGTGGAGACTTTGACGGTAGGCGCGTCGATGGGGTTATAATTTTCATCCGTCAGCAGAAACTCATATTGCTGGTTGATGCTCTGTGTTGCGTTTGTCAGATCCACTTCCACATAGGCATGCTTTATTGCCTGAACGTCGGACTCGGTGCCGGAAATGGATATTTTGGAGGGTAAAACGGATTTTTCATCGCTTGGGCGGATATAGCCTTCGGGCAGTGTGCCTGTGAAGACCACCGTTACGGGCAAGTTATCGTCCGTATAAAGCGACTCCACGTCCAGAGTGATGGAGTCGGCCGGGTTGATGCGTTTTATGCCCAAATTGCCCGCACCTTGTATGTCCAGCCGAAGCTGCTGGCCCTTGCCCTCCCGCAGAATCTGGCTCAGGTCCAAAACGGCGCGAAGGTTGGAGCTGTTAAGCCCTGTGACGGCTGCCTTCGTTCCCTCAAGCTGCACGCTGACGGACTTGAGAGTACCTGCGATTAGATCGTCCACGTCCTGTTTTAGGGCGAGGCCTCTTGCCTCCAGGTCTTCCGCGCCGACCACATGCACGGGGATGTTCGTTTCGGTGATCTGCCAGGTGGCGTCATCGCCGGAGATGACGGAGGCCCAGATTATGATTGCAAAGAATATGGAAAGAAGCCTTAGGGGGAAGGAGTCGTCAAAAAAATGGCGCACGAGTTCCTTTAGCTTTTCCCACACCGCAAGAAGCTTATTTTTCATCGGAATGGCCCTCCTTCTTCAAAAGCTGCGCCAGGAGAGTCTCCTTGGGCTTTGGCGCGAAGATTGGCGTCAGGAGTTCCTTGAGCCTGTCGGCGTCCAGATAGCGGGTGAGCCTGCCGTTTTGTGCGTATGAGATTATGCCGGTTTCCTCGCTCACGATGAGGGAAAGGCAATCCCTGCCTTCTGTAACGCCTATGGCTGCCCTGTGCCTGGTTCCAAGCTCCCTTGAAAGGCCGCTGTCCTCCGTGAGGGTCAGGTAGCAGCCGGCGGCGGCGATTCGGCCAAAGCTTATCAACACCGCGCCGTCATGCAGCGGGGTGTTGGGTTCGAATATATTCTCCAACAGTGCGGAGGATATGACGGAGTCTATCATGGTTCCGGTGGAGGCCACATCCCTAAGGCCGGTCTTTTGCTCGATAACTATCAGCGCTCCCACTTTGCGCTTTGAAAGATTTGAAAGGGCGCGGATTATTTCATCGGTGATCTCCCTGCCGTCATAGCTTTCGGAAAGGTGGCGGATTGTGTCGATGTTGGCGCCTCGTCCCATGTGTTCCAAAGCGCTTCGAAGCTCCGGCTGGAAAAGTATTACCAAAACCACCGCGCCGGCCCCCACCACATAGCCCAAAAGCCATCTGATGGCCTGGAGCTTGAAAAGATTGGCAAGCCAAAGCGCCACCAGAACCAAAATCAAGCCCTTTATGACCTGGTTTGCGCGGGTGCGCCTGGTCAGCTTAAGCACCTGGTATATTATCACTGCAACGATGGCGATGTCTATGTAGTTCAGCAAATCCAGCTGATTTATTGTTGATGTAAAAAAGTTGCTTACCGCTAACCAGAGCTCTTTCATTTTTACCTCTGCTCAACATATTTGTCCCATGTAATATCTTTCTAACTATATTATAATATAATTGTGAGAAAATATAAACACCACAGGCGAAGTTTATTGGGTTTTTCCCGTGGCGATTCATAAAAATGTGCTATAATGCCACTGAAAGTCCTGCGTTTGCCGCAAATATGAAACGAAGCCGGCAAGCTTAATGTTTCTATTGTGCCATTGAACAACCCGATAACAATGTGTGAACTTTTTTAAATGCCGGAAATAAAAGGTGGACGATATGAAAAAATATGTGATTGACAGGTTTATATTGGAAAATGGCCGAAAAATGGCTGTCCTGGAAGAAGAAAACGGCCAGACACTCAGCCTGCCATTCGAAGCGCTGCCTGAAAGTTCCTGCGAGGGCGACGTTTTGCTGGAGGAAGCGGAAGGATACGCTATCGACAAGCGCGAAACCCTTCTGCGGCGGGAAAAGGCCACAAAAATGCTTGAAGAAATTGCCGGAAAAAGCAGCAAAAGGCCCATTTGATAAACAAACTTCCAATAATTCTACAGTAATTTTTTGCGTGATAACGAGCAGAATAAGTCCCATAAAGGGGGGATTCTTTTGCTCAGCACGCTTTTAGTTGTATTACAGCTCATGTTTTCGGGCGTTATCGCCTATTGTTTTTATGCCCAGATGAAGGCCAGCGGCGCCAAGAGCGCCGGCAAGCCCAGAAGATACACCAAGGAGATGGACAGCCTGCGGTCCATGCGCCAAATCAAGCTGAACACCCCGCTGAACGAGGCAATAAGGCCCAAAAAGTTCAGCGATATAATCGGCCAGGAGGAGGGCCTTAAGGCCCTTTCGGCCATACTCTGCAGCCCGAACCCGCAGCATATAATCATATACGGACCTCCCGGCGTGGGGAAAACCTGCGCAGCCAGGGTGGCTTTGGAGGAAGCCAAGGCCTGCGGCCGCTCGCCCTTTCGCAAGAACGCGCCCTTTGTGGAGGTGGACGCCACAATAGTCCGCTTTGACGAGCGCGCTATTGCCGACCCGCTGATCGGCTCTGTCCATGACCCCATATATCAGGGCGCGGGGAGTTTGGGCGTGGCGGGAGTGCCTCAGCCCAAGCCCGGCGCTGTCACAAAGGCCCATGGCGGCATTTTGTTCATTGATGAAATCGGCGAGCTGCACCCCATCCAGATGAACAAACTTTTAAAGGTTATGGAGGACCGAAAGGTGATGCTGGAAAGCGCCTATTACAACAGCGAAGACGCTGAAACCCCAGCATATATCCACGACGTTTTTAAGAACGGCCTGCCGGCGGACTTTAGGCTCATCGGCGCGACGACCAGATCCCCTGACAGCATTTCCCCGGCCATACGCTCAAGGGCGATAGAGCTATACTTCAAACCCCTAAACTCAGGGCATATCAGGCTCATCGCCAAGAACGCGGCAGCCAGCGCAGGGCTGGAGCTTACAAAGGATGCGTTAAACCTTGTGGCCCAATATGCAGGTGGTGGGCGCGACGCGGCGAACCTGGTGCAGGTGGCTGCGGGCTTTGCCCTGGGCGAGGACAGGGGCTGCATCTGCGCGAAGGACTTGCAGTGCGTGATCAAGTCGGGCAACTATGCGCCAAGGCTTGACCGCAGGATAAAGGACTGCGAGGAGAGGGGCTATATTAACGGTCTTGCTGTGGCCGGGCCGGGCCTGGGATCGCTTTTGTGGATTCAGGCAGTGGCTGCCAAGGGCTCGGGCCGCTTTGAAGTGACGGGCATAATCGACGAGGAGGAGATGGGAGGCCAGGGCAGGAGCTCCCGCCGGCGCTCACAGGCCAGTTGCTCAGTTAAAAATGTGCAGACGGCCCTTAAAAAAATTGGCATTGACCTTTCTTCCTATGACGTCCACATCGACTTCCCTGGCGGCGTTCCCATCGACGGCCCTTCAGCGGGAATCGCCATGGCGCTTTGCTGCTACAGCGCAATCACCGGAGTCAAATTCGACAGGACTGTGGCTGTCACAGGGGAAATTTCTCTCAGCGGCGAGGCAATGCCAGTGGGCGGAATTGCTGAGAAAGTGGAAGCGGCAAGGCTGGCCGGCGCGAAAAGAGTGATAATGCCGGCGTCCAATGCAGTGCATGCGGAGGCGGAAAACATCGAGATATGCCCCTGCAAAGACCTGTGGGAGGCCATAGAGCTGGCCCAGATGCGCGAAAGTGAGAGCGCGGCCATATTGCCTGCGCCGGCGCAGGAAGGTGCGATACTTACCGCCAGCGAAAGATAGAATGCAAAGAAAGCGCGAAGAGAGATCGCGCTTTTTTGCGAACTTTTGGGCTTTGCAGAAGTGCGATGCAGGTTTTCACGCTGCTCCCTTTGCCGGGAGTCTGAGGCGGCGCTCTCGGAAAACCCTGCGTTATCATCCCATACGTTGATAGCTTTGTCCGCTGCACTGGTGATTTTGTCGCCCAGCAGGCAGTGATCAACGGCGCGTCGGATCTCTTTGTGGAGGTCTTCGGCGAAAAAGGCCGCCATGCTCGCTCGGCTGTGGGCACAAACGCCCTGCCCATGGGCAAGGCGGTGGAAGTGGAGCTTATCGTGAAGGTTAAGGGCGTCTAATATCTTTTTAAAGATAGCGGGGGGGCAAAGCAGGATTAATGAATGACATGGGCGAATTATAGGGTAATGTAGAATAATTTTGCCATAGGAGAAAGCCGCAAGTATGATCCGAAAATTTATATCCTACTACAAGCCGCATAGAAAGGTGTTCTATACGGACATGTTCTGTGCCTTCCTTGTCGCGTGCTGCGATCTGGTGTATCCGCTGATAGCCAGGAACATAATCAACGATTATGTCCCCAACCGCACAATGAACCTCTTTGCCTTCGCTGCCGGGGGCCTTCTTTTGATATATATATTAAAAGCGGGCCTTAACTATTACATACTCTACTACGGTCATGTGATGGGCGTGCGCATGCAGGGCGACATGAGGCGCGATGCTTTTCGCAGGATGCAAAAGTTGCCCTTTTCTTTCTTCGATGAAAACAAGACCGGCGGCATTATGAGCCGGATAGTCAACGACCTTATGGACATCACCGAGCTGGCCCACCATGGCCCGGAGGATCTTTTCCTGTCCGTGGTGATGCTGGTGGGATCATTTACGATCCTTTGCACGGTCAGCATTCCGCTTACCCTCATCATATTCTCGTCCATTCCATTCATTATTTTGTTTGCTGTGAAGATGCGCAAAAAGCTTATGGCGGCCTTCCTTAAGACCAGGGAGGAGATCGCCGAGGTGAATGCGAACCTTGAAAACTCCATCGCCGGCATCCGCGTTTCAAGGGCCTACACCAGTGCAGGCCACGAGGAAAGCAAGTTTGAGATGTTCAACAACCGCTTCATAAAGGCCAGGAGCAGCGCCTACAAGGCCATGGGCGAGTTCCACTCAGGCATGACATTCTTCATGGACGTTTTGTACCTGGTGGTATTGGTTGCAGGCGGCATCTTCTTCTTCAAGGGAACCATAGACGTGGGCGATTTCGCCATGTTCCTGCTGTACATTTCCACATTCCTAACGCCCGTCAGAAGGCTGGTGGGCTTCTTTGAGCAGTACCAAAACGGCATGACGGGCTTCAAGCGCTTCGAGCAGCTGATGGCAGAGCACGAAGAGCCTGAGGATCCGGATGCCATAGAGCTGGGGGACGTGGATGGCAGCATCGAGTTTAGGGACGTTTCCTTTCAGTATGAAACCAAGTCCGATGATGCCGTTGCCAACTTCAGAATAGAAAACCTTTCCCTCAAGCTGGACGCAGGCAAGACCGTCGCATTGGTTGGCCCCTCAGGCGGGGGTAAAACCACCCTTTGCCACCTGATCCCAAGGTTTTACGAGGTGGAGAGCGGAAGCATACATATCGACGGCCATGATATAACCAATGTGACGCGCCAATCTCTCAGAAAGAACATAGGCATGGTCGCCCAGGATGTATTCCTTTTTACCGGAACCATCAGGGAAAACATCGCCTATGGAAGGCTAGATGCGACGGAGGAGGAGATCATCGAAGCGGCCAAGAAGGCCAACATACACGACTATATAATCACTCTTGAGGACGGCTACGACACCTACATCGGCGAGAGGGGCGTGAAGCTTTCCGGCGGCCAGAAGCAGCGGGTTTCAATCGCTCGGGTGTTCCTTAAAAACCCCGCTATACTGATATTGGACGAGGCCACCTCTGCCTTGGACAACGCCACCGAGATGCTGATTCAGGGAGCCCTGGAGAAGCTGTCGGAGGGGCGCACCACGATAATTGTCGCCCACAGGCTCTCCACAATCAAGAACGCTGATGAAATCATCGTCATCAACGATGAGGGCGTGAAGGAGAGGGGAAACCACGACGATCTGCTGGACAAAGGCGGCATATACGCGCAGCTTTACCAGTACCAGTTCAGAGTTTAACAGCAGTAAAAAAGAGCGTCCCAATGATGGGGCACATAAGAAATAAATGCAAGGGTGAGGATATTGCCTCGCCCTTGCATTTATTTCTTATGTGCCCAATCATTGGGA
>JBNRMR010000030.1:0-6339 GCA_050309705.1 Christensenellales bacterium
TAAATGTTAAAGTTATATATTATTCTTTTGTCGCAGCCGGAATATATCAGCCCTTCACCATAGCTGCCCTGAGCAAAGGGGTTGTCGATGAGCGGGAAATCCTCCTTGAATATGGGCGTGCCATCCACGGAGCAAATGCTGTCCCAGCCCAGCGTCACCAGCCTACCCGCAGGGTTAGTATATGAAATTTCATCTCCGCGGCTGACAACCGGACTTTTGGTTATCATGCCGATAAATTCTTCAAAGGGGCCGTATTCATCTTTGCAGCCCAACTGGAGCAACCAGATATTTTTCTTTTCAAGGCAGAGCAGTTCCCGACGCCTGTACGTTCCCTCGTTCATGATCCTGTAGGAATTTTGCGAATACACAGCGATATAGGCGTCATTCTTGCGGCCAAATAGCCAGCCGCTCTTTTGTGTCACCTCGTCGAAGCTGTCCATCGGGAAATAGCAGTGGGTGTACCCCACCGGCGTGTCGATCTTATAGACGTAGGCCAGAAGGTTTTCATGCACAATTGTCTTGGGCACAATGTACTGGCCCCCCCAATATGACGGGCGCGTGGTCTCGGACTTATTGTCGAAGCAGGTCACAAAAACGGGAACTTTCCCGGACAGGATCGCCTGCCCGGCGCTTACCTGTGCGCCATGCTCGCCCGCGCAGGATTCCACCAGGCCCGATATCATGTAATCCTTTGTGCGCAATGTTTCGCAGTTGACGCCCCCCAGACCCTTGCTGGCAAACATGCCCATCCGTGTGCGAGTGCGCAGCGGCTGCAGTGAGTTGGCGACATCCTCCAAAATGGCGGGCGGAGCATATCCGCTGCCTGCAAGGGCCACCGATCCGATGCTCATCGCATCAATTAGCTCCTTGGGCGAGCCATAAAGCAGCCACATTATCCGGCTGATAGGCTCTGTGGTGGGGTACATCAGAGTGCCTTCATAGCAGCGGCCATGGGTAGTGGCCAAAATGCCCTGGTAGTTCTGGCTGGCCATCAGCAGGCAGATGAAGTCCAGCAGATTCTTTGCCATACGGCGGATGTATGAGTTTTCCTCGCCGAAGTCGTATATGCTTAAAAGCGCCAGGATGTCTTCCTCGTAATAGGTGTTGGAGTGCCACTCAGTGAAGCCCCAGCGGCCCTTCTCTTTGATCCAGCGCTCAGAAGCCAGTCTGCCCTTAAGGGCGTGGAAAAGGCCATTTTGCTCGCTGTTTGGAAAGTTCTCCCTTGGAAAGAGCAATCCCGCCACATACTCGGCGCTGTAAAAGAGAATCTCATGGTTTTCGCTGCGGGTGAACATCATGGATTTTCCCGCCTCGTCCACCCAGTACTTGAAATTAAGTATGCAGTCCTTTATCTCCTGCTTAAGCCCATCACTTAAAAACTCGCTGTCCTTATAGCGGATGTAGAGCCGCAAAACGCCGTGCATGGCGAAATCGGCGCAGTCATAGCGGTTGTTTATATAGTCCAGAGTAAGGCGCACTTTGTCCTCATCAAATGTGCTGGCCCGCCCCGCTTCAAGCTTGGCCAGCTCTATATAGACATAGTTGGTTTCCCGCAGTCCGCCGACCTTCATTTCTGCAAAATGCGACACTAGAAACTGCTTTCGCTGCTGATATGCGGCCGTGGGCAGATTTTCTATATAACGCAGCGATGTCAGAGAAAAATTCACGCCGTGAACAAGGCTGTTTTCCTCGCGGTAATCCACCCGAAGGCTGTAGACTCCCGGCGGCAGGCCGCCCAAGGGCAAGCCATCCATCCGCAATATATGTGAATCTTCCTGCACAGAAAGAGAGCCCTGCAGAGGCTCAAATGACTGTCTGAGGGCTCTTTTGCCACTGCTGTTAAGAGTCCAGCAATATTTCCCCGGGAAATGCAGTTTTCTGTCGCTGCAAAGCACCGGCATATCCCCAGGAAAAAGCAGCGCCTTTTCCAGATACAGTTCTGACAAATCCGCTTCGATATCTTCCCGCCGCTCCCTTGTGGCGATCAGCGGCGCAGACACAGTGCAATTGGTGTCTTGCAGGGACAGCGCAAATGAGTTTATGCTGTGCAGATGCACGTTTATCAGCAGTACTACGCAGCGATTTTTGCCCTTTTTAAGCTCTGCCTGAAACGAAAAGTTGTTGGACACCCGGCCCACCTGCCTGTGCGCCAGAACTTCTTCCTGGTTTATGGCGATAAAAATCGTCCCTGTGGCCCAAAGATCAAAGGTTACGGCAATGTCGTCGGGCAGCTCGATGTCGCACACGGCATATGTGGCGATATAATGGGGATAGGTTCCAAAGCTGGCCCATGTGGCCTTCTTGTCGGCTTCGTTTGAGCGCATGTACTGAAAAGGAAGGCTCTGACCATATAGGCTGATTTTGTCCCCCTCCACGACGGACGCCGCTTCAACCATTCCCCCTCGGGCCTGCTCAATCATATCCAAATATGGTTCCACCGGCACGATGTAATTGTCAAAGTACAGCTCTGACACATCCTGATCGAAGGGGCCGGCATATACCCAGTTCATGATAGGCTCGTTTTTTTTCAGCAGAATACTCACAGTCTTCCTCCTGTCTTCCTCATGTTAAAGCATATCCCGCACCTGAATAATGCGGGATATGCTCTCGGTTGGGCAATTATTAGTAGGTAAAGCGATCAAGAATATCCGATTCGCGGATCAGCTCGAACATATCATCTGCCGACAGGGAGTTCTCGCTGTCATTCTCGTACCAGTTCTGATACCATTCCAGAAGCTTGTGTGCCCCTGCCAGGTCCCATTCGGCCTTGGCGTCGGCGATGGCCTGCTCCACCGTGTAACTGCTGCCGCTGACCACGGCCTTGTCATAGTATTCATTCAGGCCCAGGTTGGCCCTCAAAGTGGCCAGCTCCGCAGGCGGCTGAGGCATATGCTCAGAGTGGGAGTAGTCGGTATACTTAAGTTCTATTGACGGGTTCAAGTACAGGTTCATGCCCTGCTTATAAAGTTCATAGCACTCTCGGTCCAGCGGATCATCAAGGTTTAAACCGAGGCTATAGTCTTTTATGTCCGCGACTGTGGGGATGCTTATCAACATTCCGAAATCGCCCGCCCAGGACCGCTCAATTTTGTTTTTATCGGTATCAATCGGGCGAGGTATGCCATTTTCATACTGGAAGTGCACGCCCTCCAGCCCGTTTTGGATAGTAATCGCAAAATCCTTTGCACAGACGAAGTCCACATACTGCATGACGGCTTCGGGATCCTCGCACTTGGCGTTAACCACTGCTGTCATCTGAACGGGGTTGTTCAGTGTGGGAATGTAGGTGCCGTGGCCGGTCTGGGGATAATGAATGAACTGAAGCCTGGCCTCCGGCACATTCTCCCTCAGCGATTTGTGCAGATCAATGGCCATTGACTGAATGCCCAGCCAGGGAAGAATGCCCAGCTTGCCGTTGACGAAGTCCTGCAGGGTTCTGGAACCGTCCGTATCGGTCATAAACTCCCTTTCCACCAGACCTTCGTCGTACATGCGCTTTTTAAACTCCAGGCGCTCCTGCAATCTATCCCAGGTGTAGTCCCAGCCAGTTGATTTGTCGACATAACCAATCTCGCCGCCTGGGATCATCTGGTTAAATGACTCCCCCGCCCGGTAGCCCAGGCCCATGCCGTAGGTGTCGTCCACACCATTGCCGTCCGGATCATCCTTTGCGAATGCGCGAACGACATTGTAGTAATCTTCAACCGTCACCGGAATTTCCAGGTTCAGGTTTTCAAGCCAGTCTGTGCGGATAACGACCGCGCGGGTCAAGCCCACTTCGTTAATCTTGCCGAACTGGTAAAGCTGTCCATCGTCCATTCGTCCAGCGCTGTTAAGGGCCGGGTATTGTTCAAGCAGCTCCTTGTAGACGGTGGAATACTGGTTAATCATTTCCTCGATGGGCATAAGCTGCTTTTGCTGGTATAAAGTTGCCTTGACATTGGGCGAATACTCAAACACCAGGTCCGGCGCTGAGCCGGAAGCAAACAGAACGTTCAGCTTGTCTCCCGGGTTGGTGCGCGGAATCGCCACGAATGTCACGTCCACGGGGCCGTTCTCGTTGATCCATTCCGTCCAGCGGTTCTCCTCGATGGTGCCCTCCGATGCCGGAACATTGCCGCGATCATATATGGTGGCGGAGATTTTTCCGCGTTCGCGAACCTGCGGCTCGGGGGCAGCGCTGGTCGTGGTTGTTCCCTGGGTCGTTTGTGCGGCAGGGGTGCCGGATGTGTCAGATGGTCCTTGGTTTGTGCAGGCGATAAACACGAAGGCCATCGCCAGTAAAACACATATAAGTCGTTTCTTTTTCATTGTTCTGCCTCCATATGACTGTATTCTTATATATCACCCTTTTATCGAACCAAGCATCACGCCCTTGACGAAGTGCCTTTGGACAAAGGGATATACACAGATAATCGGGATGATCATCACCATAACGCCGGCGGTCTGCACGCCCTGGGGTGTCATTTGGGCGATATCCTCCGCCTGCATGTAATCCTTGTTTAACAGTGACTGGCTGCGGATCATGTTGTTGACCATGACCGCCAAATTGAATTTCTTTGTGGAGTTGATGTATATCAGCACGCTGCGAAACTCGTTCCATCTCCCCACTGCATAAAACAGAGTCAGCGTCGCCAGACAGGGAACCGACAGCGGCAGGAAAATGCGTATTAGCATGCGTAGCTCACCGCATCCGTCCACATGGGCGGCGTCTTCAAGCTCACTGGGGATGTTCACAAAAAATGTGCGCAAAACCAGCATATTGTATGTGCCGACAAGCCCCCCCAGCCATAGCGACCAATAGGAATCCACCAGCCCAAGGGCTTTCACCACCAGGTATGACGGTATGAGGCCGCCGCCAAAGAGCATCGTGAACACCATCAGCATAGTGAGCTGCTTTCTGGCATACAGATATTTTTTCGACAGAGGGTATGCGGCTAAAATCGTCGCGGTCATGCTGAGTAAAACGCCCACAACCGTTAGGACGACGCTGTTTTTAAACGAGTTGATGATTGGCGTGCCCTTGAGCATCAGGCGGTATGAATCAAAGGAGATATCCACCGGAAAAAATGTAACCCGACCGGATATTATGGCTTGGTAGCTGCTTAGGGATGTGGCCATCACATGCATGAGCGGAAGCAGGCAGCTGAGCCCAACAATTGAAAGAAAAGTATAATTAATAGCGTAGAAAATCTTTTCGCCCTTTGTTGCTTTCATTATCTATCCATCCTTTTTTTCAAAATCTGCATGGTTTTACCACAGGCCCTCGTCAAACATGCGCGAAATCCAGTTGGTGGTCATCACCAGTATCAGGCCCACTATTGAATCAAACAGCCCCATCGCCGTGGCCAGCGAATATTGGGCGCCCTGCAGGCCGATCCTGAAGACATATGTGCTTATGACGTCGGCAACCTCGTTGACCACATTGTTTTGAAGCACATAGACCTGGTCAAAGCCCACCTCCATTATATTGCCTGTGGCCAAAACGAACAAAGTAATTACAGTGCTTCGTATGCCCGTCAATGTGATGTGCCATGTCTGCTTCCATTTGTTTGCGCCGTCTATCATTGCCGCCTCATACAGCGTTGGATCGATCCCCGATAGCGCCGCCAGATATATTATCGTCCCATAGCCCGCGCTTTTCCAGACGCCTGACCCTATGAAAATGGCGATCCACGAACCGTTGCGGTACATGAAGGGATATGGTTCACCATTGTTAAAGAGCATGACGATCCTGTTGACAAAGCCCCCCTCCTGGGAGAACAGCGACGTGATGATGCCGCCCATTATGACCCATGAGAAAAAATGCGGTATATACAGCACCGTCTGTAGCGAACGCTTGTAAACCGTTCCATGCACTTCGTTGAGAAGGAGCGCCAGTATTATCGGCGCCGGAAAACCGAAGATGAGGCGCAGAAGGCTCAGAACAAATGTGTTTCGGATGATACGCAGCGTCCGCGTGCCCAGAAAGAGGGTTCGGAAATTGTTCAACCCCACCCATTCGCTGCCAAATATACCGTCGGCCATCGAATAGTTCTTAAAAGCGATTATAAGGCCGCCCATAGGCACATATCTAAAGACGATATAAAAGACAAGCACAGGCAAAAGCATGCAAAAGAGCGGTATGTTCTGGCGGAGTCTGCTTCGATTGATCCCGCTTTTCGTTTTGGGGGCAGCAACTTGCAGATTGGTCATAGGACAGCACCTTTCATAAAATAATCACAGCAAACAAACCGGCTGACAAAAAGCCCCAGGCAATGGCTCGAATTAATTTTTGAATTGATAAAGCTTGTAAGCGTATAAATTTAATATGGTTTTGAGATAAGTATATAACAAAAT
>JBNRMR010000031.1:0-3890 GCA_050309705.1 Christensenellales bacterium
CCGGCAGCGACTGCCACGGCACACCCGTTGCCATCCGCGCAAAGGAGGAGGGTAAGAGCCCGCGGGAAATAAGCGATCATTACCATGGTGAGTCCATCGACACCTTTGAGAAGTTGGGCTTCAGCTATGATTATTACGGCAAGACTTCATCAGAGGAACACAAGAGCTTTGTGCAGGACTTCCATAACAGGCTTTATGAAAATGACAGGTTGATTTACGAGAAAACCGCGCCCCAGGCCCACTGCAACTGCTGCAACGAACCCCTTGCAGACCGACTGATAATCGGCCGTTGCCCCTTCTGCGGGGAGAGTGCCCGTGGAGACCAGTGCGATGCCTGCGGCGCTGTGTTGGAGCCTGAAAACCTCCTTTCACCTCTTTGTGCAAACTGCGGTGAACCGCCGGAGTTCAGCCAAGAAAAACACCTATATATTGCCATTTCAAAGCTGGAAAAGGAGCTGAAAGAGTTTCTCATTTCCCACGGAAATTGGCGCAAGAACGCCATCGCCTTCACAAGGCGCTACATAGAGGAAGGGCTGAGAGACAGAGCCTTGACACGCGCCCTGAGCTGGGGGATCGACGTGCCTAAGGAAGGCTATGAGGACAAGCGAATTTACATATGGGCTGAAAACGTGCTGGGCTATCTGTCGGCGAGCAAGGTCCTGGCCGAAAGGGAAAACAGGGACTATAATGCCTTGTGGCATGGAGAAAATGCCATTCATTACTATGTCCATGGCAAGGACAACATTCCCTTTCATTCGATTATTCTGCCGTCGCTGCTGCTGGCTCATGGCGGCGGCTGGCGCCTGCCGGATGTATTTGTTTCCAGCGAATATCTGACCCTTGAAGGCAGGCGCATTTCTACCAGCCAAAACTGGGCAATTTGGGCCAACGATATCGCCAGCGTCTGCGATCCGGATTCGCTTCGCTATTATTTCATAATAAACGGTCCGGAAAAGCGTGACGGCGATTTTTCCTGGCGGGAATATGTGAACAGCCATAACGGTGAGCTTTTGGGTGCTTACGGAAATTTTGTAAACAGAAGCCTTGTTTTCATCCACAAGTATCTGGGAGGGAAGGTGCCCACAGGAAGCCTTGATGAGGGAGTGGAAAGAAAAGTTTCAGTGACATTTTGCAGGGCGGGAAAAAGTATTGAGGCCGGAGCCTGCAAAGACGCGCTGGAGGAGATATTTGCACTCGTTCGGGCCGGAAACAAATATTTTGATGATGCCGCCCCCTGGAGAACGCGGGAAAGCGATATCGCCGGCTGCGAAAGCGCCCTATACAACTGTGTGCAGATCATTGCCGCCCTTGCGCTGTTGCTGGAGCCCTTTCTGCCGTTTTCGTCGCGGAAAGTCAAGTTTTGGCTGAAGCTGGATGGGGGTTGGAGACCACCGCATGTGGAAAGCGGACGCGCAATAGAGCCGGTGGAGGTGCTTTTTAAAAGGCTTGAAAAGCCCGAGCATGAGCGGGCAATTGACATGGTGCATTTGGCGAAGTAAAATGAAGGGGAGTGAAATCAAAGGAGAATAATATGTTCAAATATGCTGTTAACTGCGCCTTGGAGCCCGTTTCAGCCTCATGGCCGGCGGTGCTTCGCGGCAGCATAGAGGAAAACATATCAGCCGCTGCGGGCCTGGGCTATGACGGCGTGGAGCTGTTTGTGCGAAACCCAAGGGGGTTGGATGCCGCGCTGATAACCCGCCTGAGCGCTGATGCGGGCATAGGCTTCGCGGCTGTTTCCACCGGGCTTGAATTTCAACGCTCGGGTCATTGCATGATCGATGAGAGCCCAATGAAGCGCGCTGCGGCGGTGGATCAGCTTAAGACTCATGCAGACCTTGCCGGAGAGCTTGGATGCTGCCTTGTGCTGGGCATAATCCGAGGGAATATCCCCGACCTTTCAAAGTCCGATATATACCTGGGGTATCTTGCTGAGGGTTTGCTTGAGCTGAGCGAATACACAGCGCCCTTAGGGGTCGACATCGTGGTGGAGGCCATAACGCGCTATGTGAGCAACTATCTTTGCAGTGCGGGGGAAACGGCGGATTATATTCGCCGGCTTGGACGGGAGAATATCGGAATCCACATCGACTCCCACCACATGAATGTGGAGGAAAGAGATATCGAAAAGGCGGTTATAAGCTGCGGTGATTTGCTTAAATATGTCCATTTTTCCGATACTAATCGGGCCTATCCCGGCGGCGGCGCCTTCGATTTCAAGACTATGATGAAAGCCATGATGGATATCGGCTACCGGGGCTATGTGACCATCGAATGTCTGCCCCTGCCATCACCCTTTGAATGCGCAAAAAGGGGCCTATATTATATGAAGCATCTGCAGGCCCTCTTGGAGATCGAACGCATGCCCCTTGAAGCGCTATAGTAATGGACTGTCGGCAGTGGAGATATTCGCACAAGGGTTAACCGCGCCGCAGATTGGGTTAGGGCAGTGGGAAGGCTGCGGATGTTAGCAAGGCATTGCTCTAAATTCAACTCCATTTATACGGCCGAGGGGTTTACAGGAAAGAGATGGCAAAGCGGCATAACTCGCAAGGCTGATGCAAAATCCGATTACTGCCCTTACGCGAAAGTTCATCAGCGGCATGCCATGGCTTTGTAGGTTTGCTGGAAAAAGTTGCCCCTAAATGATCTTTAACGGTGTTTGGGTATTGCAAACAAAGAAAAAAAATGATATAATTTTGAGCGTTGACAATGTGATGCGGTAGTAGCTCAGTGGTAGAGTGCCACCTTGCCAAGGTGGATGTCGCGAGTTCAAGTCTCGTCTACCGCTCCATTTTCGCGGGTGTAGCTCAATGGTAGAGTTCTAGCCTTCCAAGCTAGCTGCGTGGGTTCGATTCCCATCACCCGCTCCAAAATATCCACCATCAATTGATAAAAACGGTTGACGGTGGATTTTGTTATCGAAAGCCCGCTAATTGCGGGTTTTTTTGCGTTTAATGGCTTGAAAAATGTCGCCTTGCTTTTGCTGTCGATATATGCTCCATTTCCCGGGAACTGAATTGCTTTACATATGCAATTATTTTGTGCAAAGCCCCAAAAAACTTGGTTTCATTTATTTCCGGTGCTAAAATTAATACGCTAGCAATAAAATCTATAACGCACGGTAACATTACCGTGTTCTGATCGACTTACAATGTTTGCCTGATCTATCAAAAAGAAGCCGTGCCTTTTGCGGTGCTTTTGCCGTATGCGCTCTGCCGGAAAGGAGGTCGTATATTTAGCGGTACCTTGCCTTTTTAAAGTGAAGCGGGGCAAAGGTTTATTTGCTCTGCCTGTCTGTGGCGGGTGTTGGTCGGCCGCGATAGTACATCCCATGAAAACAACAACTAAAAGCATGATGATGAACGGAAAAAGTAACATATGTTACAAACGAACAAGGAGGAAAAAGAATGAAGCTTATTAAAAGACGTAAATTAATGGTGGCTCTGCTGCTGGCGGTTGTTATGTGCTTCTCAGCGACTTCCACTGCGTTGGCGAATTCCCATGTTATTACCGTAAAGTATCAAATACTGTATGTAGATGGCGAGTTTTATCTTGGTTACGACCTTGGCGCCTCTAAATCCTTAACCTCAACATGTCAATACAGCAACTGCAATAAAAATGGATACAATCATAGTTTATTGATATCCGACATCAATGTCGCTGCCACAGACTTAACCCCAGACCTGAGAGCGGGCTACGAGATAACCGGCTGGGCAAAGAATGCGTCAAATAATCCAGATATAAAGAGCCTTACTAGCTCGGGGACAACAGCTTGGGGTTCGGGCAACAGAATCTACATAGTCGCAAAGCGGCCCATGCCAACCCAAGCGCCCGTATCATTTAAAGTGGTAAACGTCGCCTGGGCAGGCGGCACCACCGCTTATCAA
>JBNRMR010000032.1:0-7951 GCA_050309705.1 Christensenellales bacterium
ACCAGCACCGTGTCTATCTGCGATTCCACTCCTGCGACTATGTCTGTGTCCATTCTGTCTCCGATTATGGCGGTGTCGCGCACGTCGGTTCCCAGCTTTTCCTGGGCATGGCGCATCATCAACGGGTTTGGCTTGCCAATGAAATAAGCCTGCCTGCCAGTGGCCATCTCAATTGGTGCAATGAGGGCGCGGGTGGCGGGGGCAATGCCGTTTTCAATTGGGCCGGTCACGTCCGGGTTGGTGCCGATGAGCTTTGCTCCGCCCATAACCAGCTTGATTGCGCTTTCAAGCTTTTCATAGGAATAGCTGCGGCTTTCGCCGACAACCACATAGTCCGGGTTCACATCGTTGATGGTGTAGCCCACGCTGTAAAGGGCGTTTATCAGCCCTGCTTCGCCGATCACATATGCACTGCCCAGGGGTTTTTGCTTGCTTAAAAAGGCAGCGGTTGCCAGGGCGCTGGTGTAAAAATGCTCTTGGGAGACGTCAAGCCCCAGCCTGAACAGCTTCTGATGGAGCTCCAGGGGAGAACGCTCAGAGGAGTTGGTCAGGAAGAGATATTGTTTGCCGTTGGCGTTCAGCCAATCGATAAACTCCACCACGCCATCAAGCAGCTTGTTGCCGTGGTAAATGACGCCGTCCATATCGCAGATGAAGCCCTGTTTGGTGCGAAGCTCTTTCATAAAAACTTACACTCCTTTAATGTTAACAAAAAAGCGCAAAAACTTTCTCAAGTTACATTATAACCCATATATTGCCCTAAAAGCAAACCTATAATATCAGCTTACCAAGATTGCACGGCGCTGAGGCCTTTGCTATAATTAAGCCATGCAAATACTGGGTCAACGAAGGGAGACAAAAATGAACGATATACGTTACACCGGCAAGAGGAAGGCGGACATCAGGTTTCAAGACGGCGCATTGCCCCATGCAATGGGCGTAAAGAGCTATCAAGTGATGAGAGCCTGCCGGAATCTTGCGCAGGAAAGCGACGGCTTCGGTTGGACATATAACCACGCGGCGGATCTGGCATTTTGGAAGGGCAAGTTCTTCATTGAATATCTTTCAAACCCTGGGAGCGAGCATGTGCCGCCGGGGCAGGTGCTTATCTGCTCCAGCGAAAACGGCAAAGACTGGGGCTTTCCAAAGACCGCTTTCCCCGTCTGCGAATTCCCCACCGCGCCCTATGTGGGGCCAAAAAAGCAGCTTCTGGGCGAATATGCCCAGGGGGTGCCCCACCACAGGATGGGATTTTATGTCGCTTCAAACGGCGTGCTGTTGGCATCGTCATTCTACGGCATATGTCCGGAGCCCCACACAAACCCAAACAATGGCTACGGCGTGGGCAGGGTGGTCTGCCGTGTGTTTGAAGACATGGAGCTTTCCCCGGTATACTTCATCAGATACAACGAAGCGGGGGGATATACCGAGGAAAACGCCGGTGATGTCTTTCCCTACTACAAAAAAAGCGACGATAAAGAGCTTGTTGACGCCTGCGATGAGCTGCTTGATAACAAACTCATGATACAGCAGTGGTGGGAGGAGGAAAGGCTTGACCAAAGCTTTGTGGCGGGGGGCGCTTCTGCCCTTTCATATTACACCGCGGCTGATGGCAGCATCGTGGGAGTTTATAAAAACGGCTTGACGAGGGTGTCCCGAGACGGCGGAAAGACCTGGTCGAAGCCAGCGAAAAATCCTTCCATCGAGACTGCCACGGGCAAGGTCTGGGGCCAAAAGACATCTGATGGCAAGTATGCGCTGCTATACAATCCCACAACCAACGGTCAGCACCGGTGGCCCATCGCCATTGTCACGGGCGAGGATGGCTACGAGTTTGATGATCTCCTGGCGGTGACGGGCGAGGTTTCCCCCCAGCGCTATGCGGGCCTAATGAAAAACCTTGGGCCCCAGTACCTGCGTGGAATTTGCGAGGGCAACCCCCAACCTTCGGACGGCAATATCTGGATTGCATACAGCAACAACAAGGAGGATATCTGGGTCAGCAGCGTACCGGTGCCGGTCAGGCGCTGTGAAAATTGCGATGAAATAGGCGATGAATTACCGGAAAGTTTTGAAAAGTGGAATGTCTATTCGCCGAAGTGGGCGCAAATTGAAGCGGTGAAAGATGGAGTCAGCCTGAGCGACCACGACAGGTATGACAGGGCGGTTTTGGAAAGAGCGCTGCCGCGGTCCGAGAGATTTTCTCTGAGTGCGAAGGTGCGGGTGGACGAGCAGTCTGCCGATAACATGCTTTTGATAGAGCTTTGCGACGGAAAGGGCGCTGCCCCCGTCAGCATGCATTTCGCCGGGGATGGGAAGGTCTACATCAAGAGCGGCGGCAGAGCCCAGGCCCGTTGCGAATATCAGCCGGGTATGTTCTATGATGTGAAAATAAGCGGGGACTGCCGCACCAACGCTTCCCGCTTTGCCATATTCAACAGCGAAACCAGCCAGGAGATATTCAGCGCCGGCTACAACTTCGACCAGAGCGTCCACTGTGTTGAGCGGGCAGTTTTTGCCACAAAGCGCCGCTTTACGCTGCGAGACTTGGAAAGCAACGGCCATGACGGCCGCATAGGCGATCTGCACCTTTCTGATTCTCCCACCGAAAAGGGCAGGTACACCATCGGTGCGTTTGCGTTTAAAAGGTTGGGTGGGGAAGAATGAACATAGTTGAAATTATCGCGAAGAAGCGGGATGGCCTTGAGCTGACCGATGGCGATATCAGTTTTTTTGTAAGTGGAATAAGCAATGGCAGCGTGGCCGATTATCAGGCAGCCGCCATGCTGATGGCAATTCGCATAAACGGAATGACCGCCCAGGAGACCACGGCCCTCACCCTTGCCATGATGCGCTCCGGCCATGTGGCGGACCTTTCAGCCATAGCTGGCGTGAAGGCGGACAAGCACTCAACCGGCGGAGTGGGGGACACCGTGACTCTTGTGGCGCTGCCCCTGGCGGCTGCCTGCGGCTGCAAGATCGCCAAGATGAGCGGCAGGTCTTTGGGCCACACCGGCGGCACAATCGACAAAATGAACTCCATCGGCATGAAGACGGATCTTTCGATAGATGAGATGATCGCACAGACACAAGAAATCGGCTTATGCGTTGCAGAGCAGAGTGAAAACCTGGCTCCGGCGGACGGCGCACTCTACGCCCTTCGTGATGTGACCGCCACTGTGGACAGCATACCCCTGGTGGCCTCGTCCATACTCTCCAAAAAGCTGGCCACCGGAACAGATGTCATAGTATTGGATGTAAAATGCGGCTCCGGCGCTATTTTTGAGGATGAAAAAGACAGCGAGGCCCTGGCTGAAGCCATGTCAAAGATCGGCAAACTGGCTGGAAAAAAGGTGGTTTCACTGCTGACCGATATGGCTCAGCCCCTGGGCAACTGCATCGGAAACCGCATTGAGTTTTATGAAGCAGTGCGGCTACTTTCCGGCGAAATGATGAGCGGCGACCTTCTGGAGCTTTCCAAAACCGTGGCGGCAAAGATGCTTGAGCTAAGCCTTGGCATCGACGAAGAAGATGCAAAAAGCAGAATAGAAAACGCCCTTGTAAATGGCTGCGGCCTGAAAAAGCTGCGGGAATTTGTTTTAGCCCAAGGGGGCGAGGTGGGCGCCATCGATGACCCCCAGCTTCTGCTTAGCGGCAAGAGGATGGATGTTATTTCTGAAAAGGAGGGCTGGTTTTTTGGCGCGGACACTGCTGCCATCGGCCGTGCGGCTCAGAATTTAGGCGCGGGCAGGCTGAAAAAAACCGACATAATCGACGGCGATGTGGGCATTGTGATGCGGGCGAGAATCGGCGATAGGGTGGAAGCAGGTCAGCCACTTGCCACTTTGATTTACAAAAACGATGAAAAAGCCAAGGAGTCAAAGGAAATGATGCTCTCCGCGATAAAAATATGCGGCGAGCAGCCGGAAAAGCCGAAGCTCATTCATAAGATTGTTTAGATGATGTGCCGGGGGATTGCATCTTAAGCTTTAGCGCTGGTAATATTCAACGATTATAGCCAGGCGAAATGATTCATGCGGCTGATTGCCAGCACAAATGACAAACATATTACTTCATTTTGAATGAGGAAAAGGTGTATCTATGAACGTAAAGACGATTGCCAAAATTGCCATATTCACCGCCCTGACCGCCATCTGCGCCCAGCTTTCGATACCCACGCCCCTAAGCTCTGCGCCGTTTTCACTTTCGATATTCGGCGTGTTTTTAGCTAGCGCCTTGCTGGATGAAAAGTCGGCAGTGTTCTCGCAGATTGCTTATTTGCTGATCGGCGCGGTGGGTTTGCCGGTCTTTTCGATGTTCAGGGGCGGCCTTAGTATGCTGGTGGGGGCCACCGGCGGATTCCTGATTGCTTATCCATTCATGGCATTCGTCACCTCCTTTTTCAGCAGAAAACTCAAAAACAGGGTAAAAAAAGACTGGCTGAGGTTGATGATCTCAACCTGTGCCAGTCTTCCTGTGTGCTACATTTTCGGCGCCGCGGGGATGATGGCCTTCCTGGGACTGCCGCTAAAATCAGCGCTGATGGCAGGGGTGGTGCCATTCATCGCGGTGGACATCATAAAGGCTGCTATTTGCGCGTTTTTGGCTGCAAGGCTTGGGCCCATCGTAGCAAAGTTCGGCTAATTTGACATTGGGATTAAACAGCATCCCAGAATCGCATGAAAGCAGCCCGGCCCTTCGGGCTGTCTTTATATACCCCTGCGTCTTCAAGGATCTGCAGGCAGACCTTAGCCAGTTCATGCCTGATCACGCCTTCTGCTTCCTGGCAGGTGACCTTGCCATGGCTGTCGATGATCTGCAAAAGCCAGGGCAGATGCAAAGTGGGGCAGGAATCGATTTGGGCCTTTCCGCAGAGTATGTCCTGCAAAATCATCAGCTCGGCTTTTAGCCTTCCCGGCAGTATGAACAGTCCCATCACCTCGATAAGGCCGATATTTTCCTTCTTGATGTGGTGCAGACTCTGATGGGGATGGAAAATGCCGGTGGGATATTCATCGTTCATGCGGTTATTGCGAAGGACAAGGTTTAAAATGTAATGATCCCCGTCCCGCCGTGCGATGGGGGTTAGAGTGTTGTGGAGCTGGTCAGTTTTGGCGATGATGTCGACGCTCTCATCGCTGTGGCTCTGCCAGGCCATCAGCACTCTGTCTGCGGCGTCGGTCAGCGACTCTCTGCACTTTGAACGCAGACGGATGCATGTCATTGGCCATTTCACCAGCGCTGCTGTAACATTTTCATCGCTAAAGTTCAAAGAAAGCTCGTCCGGTGACTTATCCATGGGGAAATGATAGCGGCCGCCCTGAAAATGGATGTGGCTGATTATGGAGCCGCTCATAAGGGGCAGGTCCGAGTTGGAACCGATGAAATAGTGGGGGAGGAAGTCCACAAAATCCAGCAGCTTCACGAAGGTATGCCGGTCAATTTTCATGGGGGTGTGCTGGTCGCTAAGGGCGATGCAATGCTCATTATAATAAAGATATGGCGAATATTGCAGGTGCCAGTCTTCCCCGCCCAAAGTGATGGGAATCATCCTGTGGTTCTGCCTGGGGGCGTGGATGGCGTCGCCGGCGTTACCGGTATTCTCAACGCAAAGGGCGCATTTTGGATAGTCGCCTTGGGTTTTTTTGGCAGCGGCCTCAATAAGTTTTAGGTCATATTCAGGCTTGCTTAAGTTTATCGTTATCTTGATATCTCCATATGGCGACGGCGCCTCAAACTCGATATTTTTGGCGATTGCATCCACCTGTATGTAGTTGGACTTACGGCTGTAATCATAAAACCAATCGGTAGCGGCGCTTTTGCCCTCGTTAAGAACTTTCTGGTTAAAAATACTCAAGATAGAGCTGGGAGGCAGTGTTAAACAGCCCATCATCCGGGCGCTGAAAAGCTCCAGGCTGCGCACATCGCCGGGGGTAATGCCTTCATTTACGGCATATTCGCACAGTATGTCCAGATAGGCCTTCGCGGTTTCCCTCTCCTCGTTTTCCCTGGGCTCAAAAAGGCTGTAGCCTGAAAAGGGTACGGGGATTTTCAGAACATCCAAAAGGAGATTGCGGCAATAGGGCACATCCTCTTTGAATATGAGGCCGCTGCTTACGGCAAAGCCCAACAGTTCCTCCAGCGCGGCTGCGGCCATTTCCTGGCCCTGATTTTGCGAAATAGAATACTTATCCATAATAAACACCTCACACAAACAACACTATAATGATATCATTTCCGCTTTTTGTCAATATAAACTTTAAATTTGAGCAATAATAGTATATAATGTGTTTAGCAATTTTTATGAAAATTGCGGGTCGGCGGGCGAGCGGGCGCCGTACGTCGACAAACGGAGAGTCATTTCAGGGATATCTGCAACGGATATGCCTTTAATATGCATGGGGGTAAGAACTTTGAAGAGAACTGTAACCGAAATATACGGCGCGCAGGCGAAGGAGCAGCAAAAAAGATATAAAGCTCTTTCCGAAAGATTTATTGGCCTTTTTCCACAGCATTCAAGGGAGGATATAAGGTTCTTCAGTGCGCCTGGCCGGACGGAGATTTGCGGCAACCACACCGACCACAACCATGGCAAGGTGCTTGCGGCCGCCATCGACCTGGACGCAGTATGCGCCGCCGCACCCAATGGCAGCGGCATAATCACGCTCCATTCAAAGGGCTACGAACAGCCATTTACAGTGGACACCAAAAACCTTGAGATGGTCCCTGATGAGGTCAACACAACCATGGCTCTCATAAGGGGAGTCTGCGCGGGCATTGCGCAGGCCGGTGGCAATGTGGGAGGCTTTGACTGCGTGGCGGAATCGTCGGTTTTTGTGGGCTCGGGGCTTTCGTCGTCGGCGGCCATCGAGGTGATGATCTGCACGGTTTTGGACGGCCTTTATGGCGACGGAAAAATGGATCCGGTAAGGCGTGCGAAGATTGCCCAGTTTGCTGAAAACAAATATTTCCTTAAGCCCAGCGGACTTATGGACCAGGCGGCAAGCTCCGTCGGCGGTCTTGTCCACATGGATTTTGGGAGTGAGCAGCCCGATGTCAGGCAGATTAAGGCGGAGTTTTCAAGCCTTGGCTACTCGCTGGTGGTGGTAAGCACAGGTTCCTCTCACGATGATCTCACAGAAGATTACGCTTCCATCCCCAGGGAGATGGGCCAGGTGGCGGCATTTTTTGGGAAAAGCGTTCTGCGGGAAGTGGCCGAGGATGAGTTCTTTGCTGCGTTGCCTTCGCTGCGAGAAAGTGTCTGCGAGCGGGCCTTGCTTCGTGCAATGCATTTTTTTAACGAAAATAAAAGGGTGGACGAGCTTTCGCTGGCTCTGGAGGAAGGTCGCCCAGGCGATTTCGCCCACTGCATAATCAGCTCCGGGGAAAGCTCCTGGCGATATCTGCAAAACATCAGCACGGGTGGGGCATGTCAGCCCCTGGCTCTTGCTCTGGCTTTAAGCGAAAGCATGCTGAAGGCGCAGGGCGCATGGCGCGTTCACGGCGGCGGATTTGCGGGCACCATCCAGGCCTTCGTGCCTGAGAATCTGGTCGGCGCATACACAAGCCGTATGGACGGGATTTTCGGCAAGGGTGCCTGCAGCGTCCTTTCCGTGAGGGACGTCGGAGCCACTGAAGTTTCTGGGATCGAGTTTTAGGGGAGAATGGGAGAATGTCACGGGGTGGAGCCCTCGGAGAAAGAACGATGTCAAAAGAGATATTTTTAAAAGCGGAAGACGACACATTGGAACTTGGCAGAAAGCTAGCCGCCGGCGCTAAAGGCGGAGATATCGTTTTGCTGAAGGGCGATTTGGGGGCAGGCAAAACATGCTTTGTTCGGGGCTTCGCTTCGTTTTTTTCAGACGAGGCCGCCAAGTCAGTGACCAGCCCCACCTTTGCACTGATGAACATATACGATGCTGAGCCTGCCATATACCACTTTGATCTTTAT
>JBNRMR010000033.1:0-3903 GCA_050309705.1 Christensenellales bacterium
TACTCGCCAAGGGCTACAGCACTTGCGGCGTTGGCGTGACGGTTGGCATATTAAATGACGGCACCGTCTCCGGCACCAGGGTGGATGCCTCCAGCGAAACGCCGGGCCTTGGCACGAAGGTGGCCGAAGAAAGCTACTACAGTCTTTTTGAGGGCGCAAGCAGCCGGGATGTGGGCGACATAAGCGCCATCAGCGGCGCGACTGTCACTTCGGAAGCTGTGAAAAACGCGGTAAAATTATCGCTTGAAACTTTTGAAAAAAACTTTGGTGGGGGAGGGACGGCAAAATGAACCTAAAAAAACTGTTCATGAACGGCATTTTGAACGAAAACCCCACTTTCAGGCTGGTTCTAGGGATGTGCCCGACCTTAGCAGTCACCACTCAGGCAGTAAACGGCATCGGCATGGGCCTGGCCACCACATTTGTTATGCTTTTCTCCAACATGGCCATATCACTTTTGAGGAGGCAGATCCCCGAAAAGATACGCATACCGGTGTTCGTCATAATTATCGCCACATTCGCCACATTGGTGGATCTGTTGATGCAGGCCTATACTCCTGCGCTCTATGAGGCCCTGGGAATTTTCATACCCCTTATCGTGGTGAACTGCGTGCTCTTTGCCAGGGCTGAATCTTTTGCGTTTAAAAACCCGGTGCTACCCTCGGTGGTTGACGCCTTGGGCATGGGCATCGGATATACCCTTGCTCTCACATTGCTGGCATCCATCAGGGAGATAATCGGCTCCGGATCGCTGTTCGGCGTTGCGCTTTTCAGCCCCGCCTTTGAACCGGCGATAATGTTCGTGATGGCGCCGGGGGGCTTCATCACTTTGGGAATTCTGATGGGGCTTTTGAACCATCTTCAGAAAAAGTTTGAGACGATGGGAGGCAAGAAGGCATGAAGCTGTTTACAATCCTCCTGAGCGGCATTTTGGTGAACAACTATATTTTAGTCAAGTTCATGGGAATATGCCCTTTTTTGGGCGTTTCAAGAAAAGTTAGCACGGCGGCGGGCATGGGCGCGGCGGTGACATTCGTCATGGGAATAGCTTCTGCGTTCACCTACCTGATGCAGATATATATATTGGAACCCCTGGGCCTGGGCTATTTGCAGTCGGTGGCTTTTGTGCTGGTAATCGCCACTCTCGTGCAGCTTGTGGAGATGATCGTCATGAAATCCAGCCCATCGCTGTACAATGCATTGGGGGTATATTTGCCCCTTATCACCACCAATTGCGCAGTGCTGGGCGTGACGATACTGAACGTACAGCAGCAGTACAACCTGCTGGAGTCTGTGGTCAATGGCGTCAGCTCCGCCATAGGCTTTTCTCTGGCGATAATTCTGTTCGCTGGGGTGCGGGAAAAGCTGTTGCTGTCGGAAATGCCCAAATGGATGGACGGCTTCCCCGGCGCGCTCATAACCGCAGGGCTGATATCGATGGCCTTTTTGGGGTTTCAGGGCCTTGTGTGACGGGGAGGGAGGAGAAAAGAGATGACTGGACTATTATACCCATTCCTGCTGCTGGGCGGCTTCGGTCTTTTGTTTGGAACGGGTCTTGCACTGGCCTCAAAGAAGCTGGCCGTTCAAAAGGATGAAAAGGTAGAGGCGCTGAGGGATTGTCTGCCTGGCGCTAACTGCGGCGGCTGCGGCTATCCGGGCTGCGACTCATATGCGGCTGCGGTGGTGGGCGGCGCGGCAGCGGTGGATCTTTGCACCCCCGGTGGCCAAAAGACGGTGGACGCCATCGCCGATGTGCTGGGAATCGAACATGGGGGCGAGATGGGCAAGAAGGTTGCCAACATCGTATGCCGGGGTTCATGCGCAAATGTTCAGATAAGGTTTGACTATAGCGACGAAAAATCCTGCCGGGTGGCGGCCATGACCAGCGAGGGCGATAAGGCCTGCCGCTATGCCTGTGTGGGCTATGGCGATTGTGTGCATGTCTGCCCCTTTGGAGCGCTCTCAATGTCTGATGACAGACTGGTTATCGTGGATGAGGATAAATGCACCGGTTGCGGCAGATGTGTGAGGGAATGCCCGAAGAATGTCATCAGGATAGAGCCTCACTACAAGGTGCAGGTGAAGTGCCGGGCCCTTGAAAAGGGCAAGATAGTGCTGAACAACTGCATGGCCGGTTGTATTGGCTGCGGAAAATGTGCCAAGAGCTGCAAGTTTGACGCCATAATCATGAACGATAACCTTCCCACCATAGACAGGGAGAAATGCGTGGGCTGTCTGGAATGCGCCAGAAACTGCCCCACAGGCGCCATGCAGGCTGATTTTGACAGGCAGGAGAAGGCTTTTATAGACGAGGAACTGTGCATTGGATGCACCATCTGCAAGCGCCACTGCAAGTTTGACGCAATATCCGGTGAGCTGAAGGAAAAGCATGTGGTGGACACGGATAAATGCACAGGTTGCGGCCTTTGCGTCGGGAAATGCCCAAAGAAAGCCATCGCCCTGAGTCAGATGGAAATGGCGGAGGAAAGCGAAGGCTCTTCCATTGCCCGGGCAGTGTGAAAGAGTGTTGATATAGCAAATAAAATGCTTAAAATGTCTGGAAGGCATCGCCATCCATCCAACGAATGGGTAAAAGGAGAATATGAAGAAAGCGGCAAGGGCTAGCCTCGTCGCTTTTTCTGATCTTTTCTATTTAGCCCCCGGCGTGGATTAGTTTGCGGCTGAAATAATCTTCGCCATCTGGGCCTTTTTGCGGTTCACAGCGTTTCTGTGCAATGCTCCCTTTGCCCCGGCTCTGTCATATGCGGAAACGGCTTCGCGGTACAGCGTTTCCACCTGAGCGGAATCGCCCTGGGCGACAGCTTTTTCAAGCTTTTTGACCGTGGTATTCAAATTGGACTTAATCATGCGGTTGCGCAGATTCTTTTTCTTCGTAACTTCAGCGCGCTTTATGGCAGACTTGATGTTTGGCAAGATTTCACCTCCTACTTAGAAGTCAACCATGACAGTATATCACGCAGAAAGTGCTTTGGCAAGCTTTTCGCCGCATGTTTGCTAATTTATTTTCTGTGACAAAGGTATGTATATGTGATACTATAGTTTCAATAATACAAGCAATTATAATGCCAGGAGGCGGATATGATTAACAGAAGAGAGATCGTTAAAAGGCACTCGGTCAAAAACCGCAGGTTTGACCGTTACTCACCTTTGAGCATCGGCAATGGCGAATTCGTCTTCACCTGCGATGCCACCGGCCTTCAAACCTTCAACAATCTTTACGAAGACAGCATCCCCCTTTGCACAATGGCCCAGTGGGGCTGGCACACAGCGCCCTATTCCCAGCAGGAATTCGAGTTCAGCCCAAAGCGGCTCGTCCCGGAGATGGTTTTCAATGGTGAAAGGGAAGTGCCATACCTGATAAAACCCGGTGAGACGCCTGATGGCTTCAACTGGCTGAGGGAAAACCCCCATAAGTTCAGTCTGGCGAAGATTGGCTTTTTGTTCCCGTTGGAAGATGGCGAGGCCAAAAGCGGCGGTGAGCCAGAGGATATAAGCGAAATTAACCAGAAGCTTTGCATGTATAAGGGCACCATAAGCTCCTCCTTCGAATGGCGGGGGCATGAGGTGAGCGTTAAAACCTGCGTGCACCCGCGATCGGATGCGCTGGCCGTGAGGGTGAAAAGCCCGCTCTTAGAACAGGGGCTTAGGATAGAGCTTAGCTTCCCTACGCCTGATATCCACCTTGCGGCGGCGGATTTTGGCAGCATGGACCAGCATGAAAGCAGGCTTTTATCAAACGCCGGCGGCAGGGCGGAGATACTGCGCATTATTGACAAAGACCGCTATTTTGTGTGCATAGGCCACAGCGGTATGTTTGAACAAACGGGCAAAAACACATTCGTTCTAAGCGCGTTGGGCGGCACTCTTGAGGCAGTCTTTGCG
>JBNRMR010000034.1:0-31811 GCA_050309705.1 Christensenellales bacterium
CATAAAGCTGATGGATGAAGATGCTCACCGGGAATGGACAGGGGCGTCTAACCGACAGGTGCTCAAAAATGCGAAGCTGCTAGGCAGTCTTAATGTTCCCATTACCATCCGCACACCGTTAATCCCCGGAGTTACCGACACTGCCGACAATATTGGCCGTATCTCCGCATTTGTGGCTGAAATTGAAAACGTGGAGCGGTACGAATTGCTGAACTTTAACCCTCTGGGAGCCGGAAAATACGAAGGCTTGTCCCAGGACAATTACTTTCACTCGGCGCGCCCCCACGGCCAAGCACGGCTTGAGGCCATAGGCCAGGTGGCAAGGGCCAGCGGCGTTCCGGTGGTAATCACATAAATGGAGGTTATTTTATGATACAGTTTATTAATGTTTATCCACAGGACAAAGCCTTCACCTACGACGAACGCATTGCACTTTTGCGGGACCGCAAGGTGAATCAGACGGTGGAAAAAGCCAAGGCTGGCGGTGCCGACGAGGACGATTACGGACTAATAGAGCAGGATGAATTTACCTATACTCTCAAGCCCAATCATCCCAACGGCTCCATTTACGGCTACGAAGCCTGGGTGGACAACTATGTATCTTTGCTGGCAGAGCATCCTTTGTATGTGGATCCGCTGGATGCATTCGTGGGCAAGGGATTCTTGTTCTTGGAGCGGTTGCGCCCCAAACAGCACAAGTGGAACCCCGCCTATCCCTATGATCATCTGAAGCCGACTTTTGAGCTGTATGGCGTAATTTCAGGCATCGACAACTGCCATCATTTCACACCTGATATCGAGATCGGCTTTAAGCTGGGCTGGGGCGGTATTTTGAAAAAGCTGCGCGAGCAAAAGGCGCTGCATGACGAGAGCCATGCACGGTTTTACGACAGTGAAATCGCCGTTGTGGAGGCGATTATTGCCTTCCTGCTGCGCGGAGCCGACACTTTGGCGCAATTGTCCAAGGAGGAAAAGAACCCTCAGCTGGCAGAGAATCTGGCGGAGATGGCAGAGTTAAATCGTCGCATTGCCGCTGGCGCTCCTGAAACCTTTAAGGAGGCAGTCCAGTGGATGTGCTGGTTCAGCATGCTGAGCCGCACATACAACCGAGGCTCTGCAGGAGGACAGCTTGACGAGATGCTGCGGCCATACTATGAGCGCGATATTGCCGCGGGCCGGCTGACAGACGAAGATGCCATCTTCTATTTGGCATGCCTGTTTTTGCAGGACAGCCGCTACTTCCAGTTGGGCGGACCAAACGAGCACGGCGATGACATGACATCCAAAGTGAGCTATTTGGCGTTGGAGGCTGCAGACAAGCTTAATATTGCCTGCAATCTCACCATACGCGTGCATGACAAGCTTGACCCGGTTTTCTTCGAAAAGTCCGTGGAATGCCTGTTCCGCAACAGGCAGGGCTGGCCGCGTTATTCTTCTGACGCCCATCTGATGGAGGGCTTCATGCGCTGTGGCTACAGCAAGGAGCTCGCACGCCGCCGGGTGGCGGCCGGATGCCACTGGATGTGCATTCCCGGTATGGAATATACAATGAATGATACCGTAAAGATCAACCTGAGCAAGGTGTTTGAAGTGGCTTTCCACGATATGATGGAAGGCGACGAGCAAAACATCGACCTGCTTTTCGAACTGTTTAAAAAACACATGGCCAGAGCCGTCGCCGCAACGGGCGAAGGCATTATGCACCACCTGAAATATCAGACCGAATCCATACCGGAGCTAATTTTGAATCTGTTCCAGCATGGGCTTATAGAAAAGGGCGTCAACATCACAGACGGAGGCGCAAACTTCTATAATATCTGCGTGGACGGCAGCGGCATCGCCGTGGTGGCAGACAGCTTTGCGGCCTGCCAGCAGCGGGTGGACGAAGAGGGCGCGCTGACATATCAAGAGCTGGCCGACTGGATGAAGGCCGACTTTGCCGGAGTTGAGGGCGAGCGTGTGAGGCAGTTGCTTCAGAACAGCCCCCGTTTTGGCGGAGGCAGCACCCTGGGCGATGATTGGGCAGTGAAAGTAAACACAGAGTACACCCGCATGGTGCGAGAGCTGTGCGATGTTAACCCCGGCATCCAGTTTATCCCCGGTTATTTCTCCTGGTCCAATGCAATCATGCTGGGCAAGCAGGTTGGCGCCACTCCCAATGGCCGCCACAAGGGCGAACCGATAAACCATGGTGCAAACCCGCTGCCAGGCTTCCGCAAGGATGGTGCAGTCACAGCGCTGTGCAACTCCATAGCTGCCATCCAGCCGGGTTACGGCAACACCGCACCGGTACAGTTGGAGCTTGACCCCGGCGTGGCCAGCAGCCCAGAGAATATCACCAAGATGGCCGATATGATATATGCCATCCTGGACACCGGCAACACATTGCTTAACATCAACATAATCGATGCTCAGAAGATACTGGATGCTCATAAAGATCCTTACAAATATCCTGATCTGGTTGTGCGTGTTACCGGCTTTACCGCCTTCTTCGCCATGCTATCCCCTGAATTCCGTCAGTTGGTGGTGGACCGCGTGTTGGCTGTAAATCCTGGCGACTAAAATATACTTATAAAAAAAACGGAGGGAATTTAGATGGAAGCTATCGTTATGGAATCCTTGAGAGCAGGCGGAACTGGAACAAAGGCAACAGTACTATGCGAGGGCAAGATCCCCGGCGCCACACCGGTTAGCCACCAGATATCCGCGGGTGACAGCGTGGTCTTCGAGCCAGGCAGAGTGTATCATATCCTGACGCTGATGAGTGGCAGTGTGAGCTTTGTCTGCGGCGACAATGTGCAGGTCTTTGACGAGAGAGTAACCTATGTTCCGGCGCTGGACGCCAAGCTGGAAGTGCGCGCCGAGACCGACGCCCTGGTCCTTGAGATCCAGTGGGAGATGGAACCTTCGGACGACGCTCTTATCGCCGAATACGCAGTTGAATTCCCGATGGTAGTGCCTTATGCTCAGGCAATGCAGTACAGGGATAAGAACAAGAGCGACAAGACCATTAGCCGTGTGATGATTGAGCAGCGGAATATTCCGCGGTTCTGCATGGGTTCCGTTGAATCCTACGGGCAGGACACAGTGCTTTCCCACGCGCACCCGATGCTGGATCAGTTCTTTGCCAGCTTTGAAGAGAACGAAATGTATTGCATGATCGAAGGCAAGCCCTGGCTGATGAAGGGCGACGAAATTTTCCACATTCCGCTGGGATCTGATCACGGCGTGGAGGTTGAGGAAGGCAAGCGCATGCACTACATGTGGATCGACTTCTTGATTGGAGAAGAAGGAATGCGCCGCCTGGACAGCAGCCACATCCCGACAGGACTTACCCGTTCATTTGATGAGCAAGGAAATACCGAGTTGGACACCAGAAAGGACTGGACCAAAGGCGTGGAAGGAGATAAGAAATGATAATTTCTGTATTTTCAGACGAGCTAGCATTAGATATATATGAAGCCGTCCCCGTTTTAAAACAGTGGGGAATCGATACCGTTGATCTGCGCGGACGCATCAACGGCAAGGCAATAGAGCGGCAGACCGACGAAGAGCTGCGGGAGCTGAAGGCATTCCTGGACGCCGAGGGCATGCGCGTGGGAGCGATACAGTCCTCGCTGTGCAAGGTTCATCTTCCTGACAAGCAGCGCCAGCAAGAGGAGCTTGAGAAGCTGGAGGGAATCATCCGCGCGGCCAACATTCTGGACTGCCGCCTGGTGAGATCCTTCAACTACTGGCAGTACGACGAGAACGATCCCAGAGTGGGCGAGCTTGCAGTGCGCCCAGACATGCTCAGCCTGGTTCTGGAAATGTTCGAGCCGGTGGCAAAGCGCGCGAAGGAAGCCGGTTTGATACTGTCCTTTGAAAACTGCGGCCAAAGCCCCGCCGAAGTTGTTGCGGTGCTGGACGCGCTGAATGTTCCGGAATGGGGCATGGCTTTCGACTTGGCGAATATGTTTGACATATTGCCCGAAGCCAAGGGTGATGCCACCGAATACCTGGCAAAGTATATCCCCCGCGCCAACATGCTGCATGTGAAGGCAAGGGCAACCCTTTCCGTGTTCGATAAGTTCCGCAATGTGCCGTGGAGGCGCGTGCTGGCTGCTGTATCGGCTCTGGGAATGGATATCCCCGTCTCCATTGAAACTCACAACCCTGCCGGCAGTCCTTACACTCCCCAGGAAGCCACTAAGCTGTGCGTGGACGAAATTCGCCGCTGCATGCCTTCGGCCGCACCTGGCAGTTTAAATGAAGCCCTGGCGGTAATGCCGGAGTTCGTGCGCCCCTACGCCGATAACCCGGTCACCTTTGTGGTGGTTGGCCTTGGCATGGGCAAAAACCGCGTTGCTCAAATCACTCAGACCAGCGGCACCAAGCTGGTTGGCGTGTGCGACATCAACCTCGCCAAAGCCAAGGAAGTGGGAGAAGCATTTAACGTGCCCTACAGCGACGATATCGAAGTGTTCCTTAAGGATCCGGCAGTGGAAGTAATGTATGTGGTAACTCCCACAGGCGAACACTGCTCAGTCGCAAAACAATGTCTTGCGGCAGGCAAGCATGTGCTTACCACTAAGCCCATGGATGTTAACACAAAGAATTGCGACGAGGCGATCGCTCTTGCGAAGGAAAAGGGCCTGCTTCTGGGTGTGGACTTTGACGTGCGCCACAGACAGGAATATGCCTACCAGCGCGCCGCAGTAGACAACGGCTTCTTCGGCGAAATCCTTTGGGCCGATATCAGACTTCTCATTAAGCGCACACAGGATTACTACAACGAAAACGGCGGCTGGCGCGGCACCTGGGCCATGGACGGCGGCGGCGCACTGTGCAATCAGGGTGTGCATGAGGTGGACAGAATGATGTTGCTGCTGGGTATCCCCCAGAGCGTCAGGGGCACCATTTCCACCCAGGCCCACGACATCGAAACTGAGGACGCCGGCGTGACAGAATGGCGCTATGCCAATGGCTGCATCGCACGGTTCTCATCCACCACCAACTATCCCATTGCCACATGGAATACCCGCATCGAGATCCACGGCACAAAGGGCGCCTACATACACACTGCCGGCGGGCCCGAGGGTGACCACTCATGGTGGGGCACTGCTCAGGGCGGCTGGAGCGAGGAGCCACCGTATCCCGTGGAGCGCAAGTGGCGCCAGGGCAGCGATAACTTCGCGAACTCGGTGCGCACCGGAGAGCCTTTGGACATCGATGGTGACCAGGGACGTATCTCTCGACTGATTCTGGACGCTGTTTACAAGAGCGCCCGTGAGAACGGAGCGTGGGTCGATATTCCCACAGATGGAGGGTTAATCGAATGAAGTATGGTTATTGTATAGATGTTCTTCCATTGCTGAAAGGAGACGACTCCTATTTTCGCGGCATGGTTAATGCCGGCTTTGACTTCATAGAGACTAGCCTGTCGACTTTGGCCGCCTTGGACGAGGAGACCTTCTCTCGGCTGGAAAAGCTGCTGAGTTCCTCCTCGCCTCCTCTGGAGGCCTGCAACGTGATGTACCCGGGTGACATACGTCTCACCGGCCCCGAAGTGGACGTGGAGCAAGTGCGCGCCTATACCGACAAAGCGCTGGAAAGAGCCAGCCGTCTGGGCGCCCAGCGCGTGGTGTTGGGCAGCCTGGGTGCGCGCAACATTCCCGAAGGCTATTCCCTGGAAGAAGCCTATGAGGCCTTCCCGAAGCTGCTCTTTGATGTGATCGGGCCTATCGCTGAGAAGCATGGTGTTTTGATTGTCATCGAACCCCTGCGCAGCCCGCCTGCTAACTTCATCATCACAGTGCCTGACGGGCTGCGGGTGGTAAAGGCGGCAAACCATCCCAACATATGCTTGCTGGCCGATACCATCCACATGCTTTCCTCCGGCGAGGATCCTGACTTTGTCAAAACCTGCGTGGATAGCCTTTACCATGTGCATCTGTCTGAGCTTGATCGCGCCCTGCCGCTTGAAAAAATCAGCGACGGCATGGCCGCCATCATCGACGCGCTGCGCGAAGCCGGCTATAACAAAACCATGAGCTTTGAAGTCAGCAGCGGTTACAGCCCCGAAGAAGCTGCCCAGGCCCTGAAGTTGGTGAAGGAAAGAATGGAGGGCTGAGCGTGTACGAAAACAAGCACAAAGAATTTTTGACAGAATGTCTTGAAACGCCCAAGATGGGCACCTTCGATGTGATCGTAGCTGGCGGCGGTGTGGCCGGCGCAGCTGCAGCCCTGGCGGCAAGAAGAGATGGCCGCAGTGTGTTGCTAATTGAAAAGAGCATAAACATCGGTGGGCTGGCCACCATTGGCCTGATCAACTATTTCGTTCCCATGTGCAACGGCCGCGGCCGCAAGATCATTCGCGGTATGTGCGAGGAGTTTATTGAAATCGCCAGCCGCTACGGGTACGACACCCTACACCCCGCCTGGAAGGACGGCGACCCCGGTCCGGATGTAAAGGCGCCCCGTTTCTCCGACAGATACTCCCCATCGTTCTTCGCGATGGCCCTTGCCCGCCAGTTGGTGGACGAGGGTGTGGAAGTGCTGCTGGACACCATTATCGTGGCAGTCCCCTCTGAGGAAGGCAGTATAATGGGCGTTGTGGTGGAAAACAAGAGCGGACGTCGGTTCTATGCAGGCAGCATCGTCATAGACGCCACAGGTGATGCGGATGTGTCATACCTGGCAGGCGCTCCCACGGTGCAGGGCAAAAACTACTACACCTACATCACCCACGCCACAGACCTTGACCACTGCGCAGATGCGGTGAAAACCGGCCGCATTGACAGAGCTTGCTACTGGTTGTCCGGCGGAAACGCCAGCCTGTTTGGTGACCGCCAACCCGACAATGTTCCGTTATACGGCGGCACCACCGCTGAAGATGTGACAGAGTATGTGCTGAGCAACCAGGCTCTATTGCTTGATAAGATGGCCGATGGCGACCGCTTTTCCCGCAATATAGTCACGCTGCCAAGCATGCCCCAATTCCGCACCACCCGACACCTGGACGGTGATTACACACTGCTTGAAGAGGATGTCTATCGACACTTTGATGACTCCATCGCCGCTATCTGCGACTTTGAGCACAAGGACGCCCTGTATGAGGTTTCCTACCGCTGTCTGGTGCGCACCGGCTGGCATAATCTGCTGGCAGTGGGCCGCGCGGCTTCCGGTGACGGCTACGGCTGGGACGTGCTGCGGGTCATCCCGCCGGCCATACTAACCGGCCAGGCTGCTGGAAATGCTGCTTCCATGGCACTTAGCTCCGATTGCCCCGTGACGGATGTGGATATTGCGCAGCTGCAAAAGCGCCTTGCCGATCAGAATGTGCTTATCCATTTCGAGGATGAGTGGATCCCCGCAGATGCGGGTGCGCGCTCTACCTTGCCAGGCGGCAAATAAGTTAAAGCCCGTGTGCTGTTAAGCGTGCATAAATCAAAATCAACCGCAGGAGGGAGTCCTATACTATGGTGCAACAATCCATTGGCACCCGCGTAACGTCATGTCCTTATAGGCGCAGAAAAATTGCCAAGCTTAAAGCCTGCTTGCCCCTTTACATCATGTTTTTGCCGGTAGTGGTGTTTTACGTCGTATTCCACTATATGCCTCTGTCCGGCATCATCATAGCCTTCAAGGATTATAACTTTGTCGGCGGCATCTGGGGAAGCCCTTGGGCCAGCGGAAGCTTATTTAAGCACTTCAATCGGTTTCTAAACAACGGCGAGTTTTGGCGCATCTTTAGAAACACACTGACACTAGCCGGGTTGCGTATCCTTCTCACCTTCCCGGCGCCCATACTGCTGGCACTAATGCTCAACGAAGTGCGCAGCCAGAAATACAAAAAAGTGCTCCAAACGATCTCTTACCTGCCGCACTTTGTCTCCTTCGTAATAGTTTACGCAGTGCTGTACAACTTCTTCTCTTACGAAGGCTTCATAAACGGCATCATCAAATCTTTGGGTGGAAACCCGGTGCTGTTTTTGGGCAGCTCGAGGTATTATCGCGGTCTTTTCGTAGGTATGGCGTTGTGGAAAGAAGTGGGCTGGAGTGCCATCATCTATCTGGCATCACTTTCAAGGGTGAGCCCGGACCTGTACGAGGCGGCTGATATTGACGGCGCTTCAAAGCTGCGCAAGACATGGCATATCACCCTGCCGGCCATTCGCCCCATAATCTGCATACAGTTTGTGCGAACCATGGGCGGAATTTTGGCTGTCAACTTCGAACAAACCCTGGTGATGAACAACAACATGGTCTCCTCAGTTGCCGACGTTTTGAGTTACTACATCTACAAGATCGGTATACTGGGAATCAATCAGTACAGCTATGCAACGGCCATGGGCCTGTTCAATTCGGTGCTGTCGCTGATTATCGTCATCATAACCAACTACGGCGCAAGGGTAATAGATGAAGAAGGGGGGCTTTGGTAATGGCTGCTGTCGAAAAAAGAGGATTCTTTTATGTCCTGTTGCTGATTTTTCTTACCGTAATATGCTTCAGCATGCTTTATCCGTTTGTAAACCTTCTGTTCATCTCGTTTTCGGCCCCGCATGAGGTGGTTGCGTCCAAAGGGCTGATGCTGTACCCAAAAGGCTTTAATATTGAGGCTTATAAGTATCTGATGAAATATCCCTACCTGGGCACCTCTTACCTCAATACCGTGATTATCACCATAACGGGAACAGCCCTTGCAATGGTGGTCACCACCATGGGCGGCTACGTTCTTTCCAAGAAAGATCTGCCCGGCCGCACTGTGCTTACAACCTTTGTGGTACTCACCATGTTCATAGGCGGCGGCCTTGTCCCCACCTACTTGAACATGCGAAACCTGAAGCTTCTAAACTCCCTGGCGGTGCTGGTGCTTCCCTTCGCAATCTCCACTTGGAACATGTTGCTGATGCGCAACTTCGTAATGGGCATCCCTTATGAACTGAGCGAGTCGGCCCGTATCGACGGTTGCGGCGAGACCAGGCTTCTGCTGCGCATCATACTGCCGCTTTCAACCCCCATATTGGCTACCCTGGCGCTGTTCTACGGCGTGGGCCGCTGGAGCGAATATTCCAGCGTCATAATTTACAACACCAGCCCAAGCCTTCAGACCATCCAGGTCATCATCCGCAAGATGTATGACATGGCAATGAGCTCCGAAGTGACGATAATGGAGGAGCAGATCATGCCACCGCTGGAGGCCATCCGGGCGGCCACGGTAATCTTTACAACGGTACCAATTCTGTGCGTCTATCCTTTCCTGCAAAAATACTTTGCCCAGGGGCTAATGGTTGGCTCGGTGAAGGGATAGCGCAAACCAAACATCGTTATATTCGGCAATGCCGTGTATAATATATATATGGAAGAGAGGTATTACAATGAGATCGAAAAAAACAACCGTTCTTTCCTTTGTGGCGTTGTTGCTGGCTCTGACAATGATGTTGTCAGCCTGCACTGGCACACCAGCCCCAACCGCAGGCACATCGGCAACAACAGCGCCGCCCGCATCGGGCACATCGGCTCCCGCTGCCCAGACTGCTGCACCTGCTGAACCTGTTGATTCTGAGCCCACTGAAATCTCCATCCTAAAAGGCCATGATGGACGTACTTATGTGGAAACCGAAGCCAACATCCAGGCCATTATGGAACTCACCAACACCAAGCTGACTGTGGAACTGGTTGAATTGGGTGAGGTGCTGAACCTGCGCTTCGCCTCCGGCGAACTGCCCGACATCGTTCAGTTCCCGGCGATGCAGTTCATGAACTACATCAACACCGGCTACATGCTGGAGCTCAACGAATTGTTGGAGAGCAACGGCCAAAACATACTGGCGAACACCACCGATACCGCCTGGAAGCTTATTGAGACCGAAGGTAAACGCTACGTTTACCCTTACGAGAACAATAACTCCAAGTGGTTCCTGCAGATCCGTCAGGATTGGCTGAACGATCTGGGCTTTGACTTCTCCGGCAACAGCAAAGTTGACGATCAAGTGACCGTGATCACCCTTGATGAGTATGAGGAGATCATTCGCCAGTTTACCGAGAATGATCCCGACGGAAACGGCGTGAATGACACCTACGGCCTCAGCACCGATGGAGGTGCGCTCACGAGCCTTATGCACCTCTATGGCGCCTTCGGCGGAATTCCCCGTCATGGCGGTCAGGCCCAGTATTATGAGGTAGACGGCAAGGCTGTTCCCTGGGAGGTCAGCGACGAATACCGCGCATCCCTCGAGTATATAAACAGCTTATGGAACAAGGGCTACATTGACCCTGAGCTCTTCCTTCTAAATAACGAACAGGGCAAGCAGAAGCTGATGAACGGCGCTGCCGGCTCCCTCACCGCTTGGTGGTCCAACATTGGCTTCATACTCATCCGTGACGGTCAGTGGGAGATCGATCCCGATGCCGAGTGGCAGCCCTATGTTCTCACCAGCAACGACGGCTCGAAAGCAGGCATGATGGACAACGGCCTTATCACCAACACAATGGGAATCACCGTCTTCGCTGAGCAACCTGAAAAGGTCATGGACTTCCTGAACGAGTTGCACACCGACGAAGGCTGGGCCCTTACACGCCTGGGCATTGAGGGTGACGACTACACCTATAACGCCGAAGGTTATCCCATCCGCACCGAGAGCGGACAGGCCAAGTTCAACGGCATGGTTATGGACTCGCTTTACAGCATAGTCAACAGACTGGACAAGGTCAACCACATGGACAGCGCTCCGGTTGAGGACGAGATCATGAAGATACGCCGTCACTGGCTGATGCTTCAGTTCTTGAGAGGCATGCCTCTGTACAACTCGCTGTTCTACGGGCTGCCCGCTAACGAAGCCTTCGATACCTACGGTGTTGACGTGGATGCTGCCGTTATACAGGCAAACATGTCCTTCGTAACCGGCGAAACTCCGCTGAACGATGACACCTGGAACAACTATCTGGATACCTGGAAGCGCATGGGCGGAACCGATATACTTAACGCCTACTTGGAAGACTACAATGCAATTCAGGGAACCAACCTTCTTCCCGGCATCTAATTGATTTTTCAGAGATATTAGTTTATAATAGTACAATAGTAAAAGAAAAGTATGAGAGGGGCGGAAACGCCCCTCATGTACCGTTTGGGGAGGGATAATCCTTGGCTTTCCTGCGCCGACTGCAAAAACATGGCAACCTGAGGGAGTATATGCGCTATTTCCTGCTGCTTTCTCTTTCCATCATTTTGTTGATTGGCGGGGCGCAGTATTATTTTGCGCATAATGCGTTGATGCAAGTGGCTGTTGCCAACCGAATTGAATCAATGGGCCTTATCCGCTCAACTTTCGATTCCGTCATCACGCAGATCGATAATTCCATAGCGCTGTCTCAGTCTGCTTTTCAGCAATATATGATGTACTACAATCAAGGGCAGTACACAATGCTTCGTATGATGCAAACACAGGTGAATGCAATAGGTTCAACACAGTATGTGCGCGGTCTTTGCATCTACTACCGCCAAAGCGGTCTTACTCTGTCATCGGATCTCAGCATAGCTGAACTGAAATATTACCACGACACCGATTTTTTGTTATCGCTGGATGATATGGATTTCACATACAGCACCACCCTGGTGCGCCCGGTGAACTACCTGGGCTCTCCCACGGAGACAGTGATCACATTGGTGCGCACGCTGCCGGTGTATTACTCCGCGCCTTTGCCGGAGGCCTACTTGGTTGTAGACCTTGATATGAAGGCTCTTAGCGGTCTTATCACCAGCAGTTTGAGCAGCCACAACAGCTACTTTTGCATCACCTCAACCGAGGGCGAGCTGCTGGTGGCGGCTGGCGAAGACCAAAACTACGGTGAGATCATAAAGCGGCTGCATGAAACCGAAGACCCCAATACGGGGGGGAAGCAGCAAGTGAAGCGGATAAGCGATCCGAACAATCTTGTGCTGTTCGTAGCCTCAGAGAACGAAGCCTGGCACTTCGCATATATTGAGCCGCTAAAGAACATAACCGGCACCGGGTTTAGCCTTCTCTCCATAGGCACAATGCTGGTGTGCGGGGTGGTGCTGTTGCTCAGCACAGTGGCGTCCTTCGTTTTTTCGCGGCGCATTTACAGGCCCATACAGTCCATTTATGATATCGTGGGCCAAGGAAGCGCATCCCGTCCGCCCAAAACTAAAGAAACCGACTGGATATTGCAGCGAATCGACGGCATGATACGTCACAATGTTCGCCTGGAGCATGAAAACCAGCTTTACGCCAAAGGCGACAAGCGCTGGCATCTGGTTAGCCTTTTAAACAGCTCGCCGGAGGAGGACGTCACCGAAAAGCTGGCCGAGCTGAATCTTTCACTGGAGCCCGATTCCCACTTTATTCTGCTGCTTGCCGGCGCCGCCCCGGACACCGACATGCCTTTGCAGGCCCAAGTTGAGCGAACGCTGGACGACCCCGGACTGCGGGTGCATTTCGCCCTTAGAATCGCTGCGGAAGAGACCGCACTGTTGCTATCAGGCAATGACGAGGATTTGAGAAAGGCATCGCTGCGCCCGGACATTCGGTCCGCGCTGAGCATCAACAGCCAGTGTCCCTTTGGTGTCAGCGCCCCCCACACTGATTTGACCGCGCTGCCTACCGCCTACCTTCAGGCCAAAATGGCTTTGGATACTCGTCTGGTAAAAGGCTCCAACAACGTGGGGTTTTTCGATGATATCGACAGCCAGCTCTATCTGCCCTACCCCAAGGATATCGAGACGGCGCTCTTCCGCTCGCTCAAATCAGACAACTGGCAGGACGTGTCCGATGTGCTGAACAGCTTCCGCGAATATTGCGCCAGCAGCAACGCCATGCCGGAGCAGATAAGAGGCCTATACCTGCAACTGCTTTTTACGGCGCGCTCTTTTCTGGTCTCAGATGCGCGGGAGACGTTGGAGGTGCTGTACATCGACGGTTGTCAGATCCTCACATTCCGCTATCTGGACGAGATAGACACTTGGATGCGCAGCTATTTCGCCAAGGTGTTCGACATCATTCACCAGATGCCCAAAACGGGCAGCGCAGTCATCCGCGCAGTCTGCCAGTACATCGATAGCCATCTGGGAGAAGCGCTTTCTGCCGAAGAGCTTGGTAGCCGTTTCGGCTATCATCCCACGACCCTGCGCAAGATGTTCCGGGATGATATGCGCATTACTTTTAAAAAATATGTTGATATGAAGAGATTGGAAAAATCGAAGGAGCTTTTGGTGGAAACCGATTTGAAGGTTCAGGAGATCGCCGAGATGATGGGGTACTTGCACTCACAGTCCTTCATAGCCTTTTTCCGATCGTATGAGCATGTCTCGCCCAACGAGTTTCGCGAGCGGCACAAGAGCAAGCTATTACAGGGAGGAATATAAGAATGCATGATGAGATTAGGGCAGTGCGCTTGCTGCCTGAGCGGGTCTGGCGCACCTATATCGGCGGACGCCTGTTAGATGTCCTGCGTGGGCAGGAAGGCCAGGACGGGAGCTTTCCCGAGGAATGGCTGATGTCTGTGGTGAGGGCTGCCAACGCCGGGCGTGAGGAAATTGTTGAGGGGCCCAGTTGGCTGGCCGACACGCCTGACCAGCTGTTTTCCCAGTTGGTGGAGGCCGATCCGGCCACTTGGCTGGGGACTGCTCACTCTGAACGCTATGGCGCCGACCCGGCAATCCTGGTCAAACTTATAGATTCTGCCGAGCGCCTGGGCATTCAGGTGCATCCCGACCGCCAGCGCGCACAGCAGCTACTGGGCAGCCAATACGGTAAAACAGAGTGCTGGCACATACTTGAGACTCGCCAGGACATCCACCCCGCTGCTTGCGTTTATTTTGGCTTTAAGCCGGGCATCACCAGGGAGAAATGGAAGGCCCTTTTCGACGTTCAGGACATCCCCGGAATGCTGGACTGCTTGCACCGCTTTGAAGTGGCCCCCGGCGACACCATATACATCCCGGGCGGCGTGCCACATGCCATTGGCGCCGGCTGCCTGTTGGCTGAGATCCAGGAACCCACCGACTATACGATCCGTGTGGAGCTCACCACTCCTTCAGGTTACAGGATTGACGACGAGATGTGCCACCGAGGCATGGGGTTTGACCGTATGTTTGACTGCTTTGACTACCAGGGCCTTGATGAGGAGCAGACCCGTCAGCGCTGGTTCATCCCACCGATGGAGCTGTCGTCCAGCCCAGGTGGCAGGCGCAATTCGCTGGTGGACAAGCGGCACACCGATTATTTCCGCGCGGAGGAACTGTTGGTTACAGGCACAATGGAAATCGAGACGGGCGGGGAATATTCTTGCCTTTACGGGCTGGAGGGCAAAGCAACCCTTTCTGCCGGGGGCAAATGGTCCATTGGTAGGGGCGATCAGTTCTTCCTTCCGGGAGCGCTTCCAACGTTCACACTTACCGCTGAAAGCGAAACCCCTGCACGAATTTTGCGCTTCATGGGCCCTCCTGCGGGGTAATTTTGACGGAAAATTAATAAATTGAAGGGGTTTAAAATGAAAAAAAAGAAAATGGCTCTTGTGGGGCTGAACTTTGGCAAGTGGCTTGCCAACAACGAACTGATAAACGGCGCCGCCTCGCCCTATTTTGACCTTGCGCTTGTGTGTGATATGGATGAACAGCTGGCGAAAGCCTGCGCCGCTGAGTACGGCATCGACTACTGCACCGATATCGCCGATATTATTGCTGATGACACCATCGACATAGTGGTGCTAATGACAGGGCCAAATGGCCGCGCACGCCTGATGGATGGCCTGATCGACGCCAACAAGGCAGTGATGACCACAAAGCCCTTTGAAACGGACGCCGACGAAGCGCTGCGTATACTCGAAAAAGCGCGTGAAAAGTCTGTGCCGCTGTTCATGAATTCCCCCCAACCGGTGCCGCCAGCCGACATTGCGTGTATTTTGGAATGGCAGGAAAAGCACCAGCTGGGTCGTTTGGTGGGCTATCACGCCCACAATTGGGCCAATTACCGTGAAAAACCCAACGGCACCTGGTATGATGATCCCGCATTATGCCCTGCCGCTCCCCTGCTGCGCCTGGGAATCTACTGCCTGGACGATCTGGGCTGGTTCATCCCGGACGCAGGTGAAACGGTGTGTGTGGAGCAAAGCAGGATATTTACCGGGCGTCCCACTGCGGACAATGCCTGCGTACTCATCCGTCACGGGGACGGCACCATTGGCACCATATACTCCTCCTTCTGCGTTCACGATGGCTTGCCTTACCCTCGAGCCCTGTCGCTGCAGTTCGAAAATGGCGTGGTCACCCGCACCACCCATCACGACAAACGGGCCGGGGACCTGGTCACCGTATCCCTTTCAGCCCTTCAAAAGAGCCTGGAGGAAACGCAATCTTTCAGGATGAAGGGGCGCGGCTACCGGTGGGATTTGATGTACGACATGCTTGAGGGGTTGCCCTTGCCGGCCAACAGCACAACGCCGCAGCAGGTGGTCAAGGGCGTGCGACTGCTGGAAAAGATAAAGACCGCCAGCGGCACGGTAGTTCCTTGATCGGCGCAATACTTGTAAAAAAACCCTGGCTTTGCCGGGGGTTTTTTAATATTTGGCGTAGGCTGTTGCCTGCAGCTTTGGGCAGTAGCCCTCCTCAATTTTCTCCTGCGTTTTGGTGCGAACATTTCATTGGGATGGATAGCCACATGCCTTTAGCAGGCACTCCTGAACGAGCAGCTCACGCTCATATGGGTAAGAATTGACTGCGCTGCCGTTTATTATCTCGGCAAACTCCTTTAGCTGATCATCATATCGGCCGGTGGTATTCGGGAAGGAAACCGGCGTGATCGCACCCGGCAAAGATATAATGGCCGCCTGCGTGATATTTGGCCAACCAATCACGATGCGGCTGTTTGTTATGGCGATTCATTATGGCATCAACAGAGCCGATTTTCTGTTTCGAAAGCAACGCTCCAGCGCATACTGAAAGATTCCACAGGAAGCAGCTTTGGGGAACATGTACACAGCGGACAAAGCGTGCCAAAGAGTTAATCACGGCGGACATACCCATACGTCTGTTCTTCAAATATACCAAAAATATTATATCTGATGCATGCCTGAATGTGCAGATGCCTGTTCTAGCTTCCGCCTGATAAAAGCAGGGATTCTGTTGCCATTGAAATAAGGCGAGCTATCCCTGCACGGGTTACGCCATTCATGTGCCACCCTGCTGAATTATCTTGATGTGAATTTGGTTGACATCAGTAAAATCCTCGGTCATGCAAAGACTTCCACAACGATGGATATATACGCCCATTCGTTTGAAGAACAAAGTAAGGAAGCCGCCAACAAGCTAAATGGTTTTCTGGTGGAGAACAAGAGAAGATACGCATAACGAGAAAAGAGCCAGTGGGTAACAGTCCTGCGGCTCTTTTTGAGTGCTATTCTTCATCTTTGAGTTCCATGTGGTCGAGTGCATACTGTAAAGCCATGTTAATCAGTTCGTTGCGTGAGCGGTTAGTCTTAGCGGATAAGTCGTTATATTCCTCCTGCAACGTTCTATCTATGCGGATTGTCATGGTGACAGTTTTATCTTCTTTGGGTGTGACTACAAATTTGCTATCCATAATGTCTCAAAACACCTCCATACTTTTTGAGTACATTATAAGTTGGGATATAATCTTTAATCTATGACACAAGATGAGTTGAACAATGATGTGAATATGTAATGTACTTTCGAGTTAAAGTGTGTTAGTATGTGTCTAAGCATAAACTGCTGAAAAAATGCAGGGAGTTGGTTAGACACCATGATGAATGTTCAGACGATAGAGCAAATACTATCAGACAATAAAAAAATGTTCACTGGTATGAAGAAATACAAAACTATAATGGACACCCTTTACTGGACGGACGTTTCCACAGACAGGGAGTTCCAACGAGCATTTAACGGTTTCTTTGTGATGCGTTCCAAGAAGAGTGAGTATTACGATATGTTCTACTCGTTCCTTGAGCAGAAGAAGGACAAAGGCGTGTCTTTCGAAGAAACTTTGGAGTGTTTGAAAGAAGCCGGTGGACAACTCGAAATATCGTTTTCAAGCAAGCTGATACATATTATCAATCCCAAAAGACCGATATGGGACAATAACGTTGCAGTACAGCATTTCGGAATGAAGATGCCAAGCTATGGCATTGACAGTGCTGCCCGCCAAAAAGAAGCCATCAGGGTATACCATGAGTATTGCAGTAGGTTTTATGAGTATCTGGATTCAAGCGACGGACAGACTGCGCTTCGGCTGTTTAACGACAAATATCCTCATACTGGTTTTACTGATGCGAAAAAAATTGACTTCCTCATGTGGGTAGACGTGTAATAACAAAATTCTAACAAATTCGGGATTTCGAACATCTCAACAGGCAAAACAAAGAAAGAGTACACCCTCAAATTAAGGGCATACTCTTTCTTTTAAGCTTCCGATTTTCATTGAAGAAAACTCCGAAAACCCTGATGAAATGGAGCTCTCAAGCAGATTCGAACTGCTGACCTCGTCCTTACCAAGGACGCGCTCTACCGACTGAGCTATGAGAGCATATATGTGAGGCTCGAACGGAAGAGTACATCCTTACCAAGGACGCGCTCTACCTAGTGAGCTACGGCGGCGTATTTGTTTTTTCAGAGGTGTCGCTTTGAACAAAGTGCGCTCAAGTGCAACGATATGCATTATACAACACTTGCGATGTTTTTGCAATACCTTTTTGCGGCGCAATTCACAATAAGCTTGTTTCTCTTGTTAAGCCCTCCCTTGCATGTGGCGGATAAAATTGAAAAACCAAATTGGCTCATCATCTTTTACTAAATATATTTTTATGTTAAAATGAAATCATCCTTCTTTGATTAAAATCAAGAGGCACAGGGGGGGAAAGTAGTGACATATTCTTTCTTTGATAAAACCTTCAGCAATCTTCAGATGCCGGTCATTGTTTGCGAAAGTAGCGCAGGGAACAAAATCGTTTATGCAAATCCCAGCGCAAGGCTGCTTCTTAACCCCCTTCTTACCATCCACAGCCCCTTGGGGAAATCCCGGTTCAATGGCCTTGGCGCGATGCTAAAATTCTGCCAAGACGATGCCTGCAGAAATTTTTTCGCCATGCTTTCATCAACCGTCTCCATCAACAAGCATAAGGCGAAAATCCTTGCATTTGAAGGCGAACCGGTGGACGTTTCAATCTCAGCAAATCTGGTAGATGTGGAGGATAAAAGCTATTATGTCATATATATCTCTGAAGCCGGCGCTAATTGTTCCGCCATCTCCATAGATACAAGCAACATCCTTTCCACCGCCTTTAATATCGCCTATCACTCCCACGATATCGACAGCGCAATAAACAAGATACTCGCCTTGGTGGGTCTATACGCACAGGTCAGCCGCGCGTATATAGTCGAGGAAATTTCCCCCACGATGACCAGAAACACATACGAATGGTGCAATGTGGGCGTAAAGCCCGTGATGCACTCTCTTCAGAACATGGGCAAGGACGAGTATCATTACGAGACCATTATGAGCGGCATGTATATCACTAACGATATTCGTGATCTGCCGGCCAGAGACAGGTCCATGTTGGAGAGTCAGGGCATACGGTCCATTGCCCTGCTGCCATTGTCCCATCTGGGAAGCGGCCTTGGATATGTTGGTTTTGACGTCTGCGAAGAGCGCCGCATGTGGAGTGGAGCCGATATAAGCATTCTGAAACATGTGGCGGACATCTTGGTCTCCTTGTTGACCCGGCGAAACATGGGGCATCAGGCGAAGCACTGCCTGGAAATACTCACTGCCATGTCCGACAGCCTGAACAATGTTATGATATATGTGGCGGACATTCAAACCGATGAAATTATATTTGTCAGCAAGGGCCTTTGCGAGGGTCTGGAGCTCCTGCCGCAGGAGATCACCGGCCGAAAATGCTGGGAGCTCTTTCAAAAGGACCAAAACGGAAGGTGCGGATTTTGTCCCCTCAGAACCATGCTGGATGAGAACGGCAATGTCGCCTCCACCTCCTATTCCTGGGATTTTCAAAACACTTTAAACGGGCGCTGGTATCTCATCAGGGATTCAATCATGAAGTGGATTGACGGAAGGGATGTGCACATCGAAACCGCGACCGAAATAAGCCATAGCAAGGAATATGAGGAAAAACTGACACGGCTTGCCGCCAAGGACCCGATGACAGGCGCCTTCAATCGGGAATGGGGCTATAAGATAATACGCGATGCTGTGCGGGTCGCCCAGTCAGACAGCGAAAGTCCTCTTTGCCTGGTGCTCATTGGCATCGACGGCCTGAAGGCTGTGAACGATAGCCTCGGCCATGATGCTGGGGATGATATGGTCGTCCAAACGGTTGACTTAATTCGCTCCTCTGTCCGCCAGGACGATTTCATCTGCCGCTGGAGCGGGGATAAGTTCATATTGGCGTTGCGATGCGGTGAAAAGATCGCTCACAAAATATTGAACCACATAGGCGATAATATGAAAGCCATCAATGCCGCCGGGAAAAGCCCTTTTGCTCTTTCATTCAGCTATGGAATCGCAGCGGTCAAGCCTGCAAAGGACGAATCCGTCGACTCCCTTATATCCTCCGCTGACAAGCTCATGTATATAAACAAAATGCAAAAACGAGGCGAGGCATAGCAGGCAAGCGCCCCCGGCGGCTACGCCACCGTCATCGCCACTTTGTATATGATCTCGGCGATTTCTTCCGCGGGTTCTTTAAGGCCATTTTTCAGCCAGTGCTGTATGAGGCCAACGCTTCCGGTGACCAGGAAAATGAACATGCATTCCTTTGCGACGTCGTCATCGTCATTCAGCCCTGTGATGCCGCATTGCTGATAAATGCTTGTGAATAGCTGCTTTTGAAAGCCAATGTCCCCCCTTTCGCTCATCAAGACCTGCAGATGCCCGCTGTTTTCAATTATATATTGAAGAATGTTCTGTATGAGCGCTTTCACCTCGCCCTTGTCCGTCTTGGTGAAAAAAGCCGACACAGCTCCCTTAGCCCAGTCCAGCGTCTCCCCCTCTATCGTCCTAAGAAGATCATGCTGGTCTGCGTAGTGGGAGTAAAATGTCGTGCGGTTTATGTCAGCAGTCTCGCAAAGCTCCTTTATCGTAATTTTCGATATGGGCTTCTCCTTCATCAGCTCTATCAGGCTATCCTGAAGGGCTTTTTTTGTGTAGCGCGTTCGTCTGCTAATCTTTTTTTCCCTCATCAAAATCTCCTCCTTTTTTGTTCGGCTTTTGTCTTAAAAGAGACAAAAGAACGCTTTGATGTCGCCAAACCACCGTCTCACAAACATCTGATGGTTGTAAAACCAACACTGTGTCTACTATAATAATAATCTGGCGGGAAAAAGTCAACCGGCTTTGAGTGCTGACACTTGCTCATCTCTCCCTGGTCTGCCTAAGTTTAAAATGAAGAAGTTATAATCGGAGGAAAAACTTGTCTTATATAGTCTTTAACAATGTCACAAAAAAATATCTTGCCGGAGGCGAGTCCATAAATGCCCTTGGCGGGGCAAGCTTTACCGTTGAAAAGGGCGAGCTCGCCGTCATTTTGGGCGCTTCGGGGGCAGGAAAAACCACCGCCCTTAACATACTTGGCGGCATGGACACATTGACCGACGGAGATGTTATCGTGGACGGCCAAAACATTTCCAGCTACAGCAAAAGACAACTGGTGAACTACCGCAGGAGCGATATCGGCTTTGTTTTCCAGTTCTACAATCTTGTGCCGAATCTTACAGCCCTTGAAAACGTGGAGCTGGCCGCCCAAATCCGCAGCGATTCAATGGACGCTCTGGATGCTCTGGAAAAAGTCGGCCTTTCCCACCGAAAAAACAACTTTCCCGCCCAGCTTTCCGGCGGTGAACAGCAGCGGGTCTCAATCGCCCGGGCTTTGGCGAAGAAGCCCAAGCTGCTGCTTTGCGATGAGCCCACCGGCGCGCTGGATTATAACACCGGCAAGCAGATTTTGCAGCTTTTGCAGTACACCTGCCGCAAGGACAACATCACCGTGCTTATAATAACCCACAACTCCGCCCTTGCGCCCATGGCGGATAAAGTGATCCACTTCAAAAACGGCGCTGTCACAAAGACAGTCGAAAACGCAAGCCCCACGCCGATTGAGCAGATTGAGTGGTGATCAGCGTTGACTAAGATGAAAAGGGCTTATAACAAGGAAGTGCGGCGCTTCATCCGCAAGGGCTGGAGGCGCTTTTTGTCCATTGCCGCCATAACTGCCCTGGGCGTGGCTATGCTGACGGGGCTATATGCATCATCCATGGACATGTACTACTCCGCTGATATTTTTTACGATCGGCAGAAGCTGTTTGACATACGCATATTCTCCACATTGGGCCTGACCGAGGACGATTTAACCGCGCTTTCGCAGATGGACGAAGTGGAAACTGCAGAGCTGTCCTACAGTGAAACCGTCTACACATATGTTAACGACCTGCGCAAAAAGGCGGAGATTGAACTGCTCAGTCCCCTGGGCATGAACGCGCCCCATGTGCTTGAGGGAAGGCTGCCCGAGGGGAGGGGCGAAATCGCCGTGACGCAGAAATATTTGAACGAAAGCGGCAAAGCGGTGGGCGATAGTATCACCATAGAGGAGATATTCGACAGCAAGGATGAGGACGAAGAAGCAGATGAAAACGCTGATGGCGATCTTGACCTGAGCGTCACCATTGAGGAAGACGAGGAAAAGCCCACCTTTTCCAGCTCATCCTTCGCCATAGTGGGCGTTGTGCTTCACCCATTTGACATCCAAAACGGTAGCGGAAGCCTTAAAAACCTGCGCTCGTCAAGGGAAGTTTATCATTTCTTTGTCTCCCAAGAGGAGGCGAGCCCCGAGATATTCACAGCGCTGCACATCACTCTGTCCGGCGCCGCGGAGCTGAACTCCTATTCTGATGAATATGAGGATCTCGTGCAGGCGACCGTGAATGAAATCGAGAGCCGCATCAAGACACAGAGGGAACTGGAGCGCTACGCCTTCGTTTTTGCCGAAGCGCGAAGCAAAATCGAGGATGCTGAAAGCTCTGTGAACGAAAAACTCACCGAAGCCGAGGAGGAGCTTAATAAGGCCTGGGAGGAAATTGAAGAGGCCAAAGTGGAGCTGGCTGATGGCAAAGAAACCCTCAAAAAAGAGGAATGGAATGCTCAAAATGAGATTTATAAGGCAAAAAAGGAGCTGAGAAACGCCAGGAAAGAATTGGAGGAGGCCGAGGAGAAGCTGGCCGATGGCGAGGCTCAACTGGATGAAGCTAGACAGGAGCTGGAGAAAAGCGCGCAAGAGCTGATGGATGGCTGGGAGGAGCTGTGGCAGGGCGAAGATGAGGCATCGTACCAGTTTTCGCAGGCGCAGCAGCAGATAGACAACGCCCAAAGCGAGCTTGACCAGGCCCGCGCACAGATCGACCAGGGGACGGAGCAGCTTAAAGGCGCTTTAGGCGAGGCCTGGCCCCAGGATGAATGGGACTCCCTTGTGGATGAGACGGCGGCTTTGGCGGCGGCCGGAGCAGATGATCAGGCCATAGCGGAGGGCACAGCGGCCCAGACAGCGGCCCTGGCCGGAGCGCTGCCCGCCCAGCAGGAAGAGATCATTCAGGCGGCGATAGGCACCGGAAAAGTGAAGGGAGGCCAGCAGGTTCTTGACGCGCAAAAAGGCGTGCTGGCCCAGGAAATGGATGGCGCATACCGCCAGCTTTCCGAGGCGAACAGCGAACTGACCGCCGGCGATCAGCAGATTGCAAAGGGCAGAAGCGCCATTGATGAAAAGATGGCAGAGCTGGAAGAAGCCCGGGAGGAACTCAAAAAAGGCTGGGAGGAATTGGCCAAGGGTGAGCTGGAGCTAAAAAAGGAAGAGGCAAAGGCAAAAGAGGAGATCGCCGAGGCATGGGCAGAGCTGGAGGACGCAGAAAGGGAGCTTAAGGAAGCCGAGGAGGAGCTGATCTCAAGCGAAGAAGAATACTTTGATAAGAAGGAAAAGGCCGAGGAAAAGCTGGCAGAGGCCTATGGGAAGCTTTCTGATATAGACATGACCAAATGGTACGTCCAGGACCGCAGCTCTTTAGAAAGCTATCTCAGCCTTGACAGCGACCTTTCCTCCATAGATGCGGTCGGCAAGGTCTTCCCGGTAATATTCTTGCTGGTGGCAGTTTTAATGAGCCTTACCGCCATGACCCGAATGGTGGAGGAGGAGAGAGGTCTTATCGGCACGCTAAAGGCGCTGGGCATAAGTCACGCCGCCATATACGGCAAATATCTGCTGTTTTCGTTCACCGCCTGCCTGGCCGGAGGGGCTTTGGGCAATGTTTTGGGGTTTGTCATGTTCCCCAAGCTCATATCCGCCATATTGGAAGAAATGTACGTGATTCCTGCGTTTTACCTGCGCTTTGATCTTTTCTATGGCGCTGGAGGCGTGCTTCTGTTTGTCGCCTGTGTTGTGGGCTCCACGGCATTTGCCTGTCGAAGCGAGCTTTCAAAGATGCCCGCCACCCTCATGCGGCCCAAGGCCCCCAGGGCTGGGGCGCGGGTGCTTCTAGAATATGTGCCCTTCATCTGGAACGGGCTGAGATTTTTAAGCAAAGTGACTTTGCGCAATCTTTTCCGCTATAAAAAGCGTCTTTTCATGACCATTGCCGGCATCGCGGGCTGCACCGCCCTGGTGCTTTGCGGCTTTGCTATAAAGGACTCTGTGGCAGACCTTGCTCCTAAACAATACGATGGCATATATCTATATGATATCATGGCCGTGTTCGACGAGAATGAGCCAGATGAGTTTTTAAAATTGACTCAAAGCGGCGAGATTGAAAGCGGCATATACCTGAGGATTGAAAACGCAAAGCTGATAAACAGCCCCGGAAGCGCAGAAACTGTGCAGTTGATGGTCTTACCGCCCTTTCCGGACAACGACGTCTTTAGTCGCTATATAAACATAATCGACGAGAGCGGACAACCGGTGTATCCGGACGACGGCGTCGTCATCACCCAAAACGCAGCGCAAATTCTGTCCCTTAAGGCGGGGGATTCTGTTTCCCTTCAGAACATGGATCTTGCCTCCTATCAGGTGAATATCAAAGCAGTGGCGCAAAACTATCTGGGGAACAACGTGTATATGACCCGGGAGCTTTACGAAAGCCTTTTCGAGCCCTATGCCCCAAATGCCTTGCTGGCAAACCTTTCCCAGGAGGTTTCAGACCACGGGGCTTATACGGATGCGCTTTTGGAAAACGACTGGGTGATGTCCGCCTCAAACGCCATGGCCATGCGGGAGGACTTCTCCTTTGACCTTATAAACGCAGTTGTTCTATTGCTGATATTCATGGCGGGAGGGCTGGCCTTTGCAGTGCTGTTCACTCTTTCAAGCACCAATATCTCCGAACGAGTCCGCGAGCTTGCAACAATAAAGGTTCTGGGCTTCCACGACAGGGAGGTCCACAGATATGTGAACCGGGAGACTCTCATTCTGACGATCATCGGCACAGGGATGGGTTTGCCTCTTGGCAAGTTTATAAGCGAGCTGTTAACTCTTGTGCTGCACCTGCCCTCAATACACTTTGCATCCCACATTGAGCCCCATAGCTACGCGATTTCCGCAGCGATAACTCTTTGCTTCGCCCTGGCCGTTAATCTCATGTCGAAAAGAGTTTTGAACAAAATAGACATGGTGGAGGCCCTTAAAAGCGCAGAATAGTTCTTTTGTTTTTGTTGGCTTTGCGGCCCATTTATGGACGAAAGCAAGCGACTAAAACTTTACTGAGAAAAAGCAAAAAGCTTGAATCATCGCTTATGATTCAAGCTTTTTATTGCGCAAAAGATGTTTTCCTAAGCTCCGGCGGCGCTCCTGGCAGAGGGACAGGCTGCGCAGCCCCCCTCCCCCGTTTCGCGGAGGCTGGGGTGCATCATGTCCCCCACAGAGGCCATGACGTCTATCAGCTCGTCCGCCGGTATGGGGCAAGCGATCCCCGCAAGAGCCATATCCGCGGAAGAAAAAGCCACTGCAAGCCCCGAAACATTTCGGTATACGCAGGGGATCTCCACCAGGCCGCCCACCGGGTCGCAAACGAGGCCCATTGTGGCCATCAGCGCAAAGCCACAGGCCGAAGCTGCCGCCCGGGAGCCCGCGCCCAACATCTCGCATATCGCTGCGGCGGCCATGGCTGCGGCCGTTCCCGTTTCCGCCTGACAACCGCCTTTGGCGCCGGAGATGCTGGCTCTGTTGGCCACAACCCTGCCTATGGCGGCGGCGGTGAAAAGCCCGTCGATTATCACATCATCGCAAAGGCCCTTTTCATCGGCCACGGTGATCAGCGCCGCAGGAAGTATTCCGCAGGCTCCGGCCGTTGGCGCTGCGACGATCTTGCCCATGGCTGCATTGCTCTCGGCAATAGCCATCGCCCTTGCGCAGGCTAAGCCCAAAGCTCTTCCTCCGCAGGTTTTCCCGGACAAAGCGGCGTCGCGCAGCACAGGGCCCCGGCCCCCCGTCAGGCCGGAAACAGAACGAAGGTCGTAGTCCATTCCGTCCTCAATCGAAAGACGCATTATTTCAAGATATTCAGCCATGCGCTCCCTCAGTTTCCCGGGGGTGGCGTCATCCCTGCGAGCCTGTTCCTGAAGCGCAGCCTGAGCAATTGTCGAGCCCTCTGCAGCGGCCAAAAGCCCCTTAATTGAATATTCCATGCAGACTCCTTGCTTTTTTCTTTTTATTTTCGATATAAGAAAACAAAAGCGTCAGTTTCTTCTGGGGAGAAGGACGACCTTATCGGTGTATTCCTTGTTATCGATTTCCGCCATCGTGTTTTTGTCCGGCAAGGCGTCCAGCTCCAGCACCATTATGGCCTTTTGCCCCGCGGCAGTCCTTGAAACCTTCATCGTGGCAATATTTATCCCATGCCTGGCCAGAACGGAGCTTACGCTGGCGATCACCCCCGGTGCGTCCTTGTGGCGGACGATCAGCGTGTGTTCATCGCCGGAAAAGTCCACATCGATGCCGTCGATGCCGCTGACGACTATGCTCCCCCCGCCGATGGACGAAGCCATAACCTCCACTCTGTTTCCCCCGCTTCGGGCATGTATAAGCACAGTGTTCGGGTGAGCGCCCTGAATGTTTATCTGCTCAAACTCTATTACAACGCCCCGCTCTTTGGCAGTGGCAAGGCTTGAGCGTATGCCCGGGTCGTCAACGGCAAGGCCCATCAGCCCACCGGCAATGGCGCGGTCGGTGCCGTGGCCTTTGTATGTCATGGCGAATGAGCCGTGCAGGCCGATCTTCGCCCTTTCAACGGTCCGCCCCAGCAGGCTTTGGACCACCTGACCGATTCGCACAGCCCCTGCCGTGTGGGAACTGGATGGCCCTATCATCGCCGGGCCGACGATATCAAAAAGGTGCAGAGAAGGCATAATATCACATCCTTACGCCAATAGTATAACCTGCATTAGTGCGAAATACAAACACCTTTTGAAAGCGCTTACAAAGCAAAATTAAAAAGCCGAACGTGGAGTCCGGCTTTTGGTGCGCGCATGAATCAGTGAGGCTTGTGCCTGATCAGCTTAAGCGCCTTGGCCAGTTCCATCACCGGGAAGGGCACGAGCGACAGGCCCAGTGCGATCAGATATCCTGCAACGGGCAGACGTATCAGCTCAAACACCAGCGCCACCGGCGGTATGAACAGCACTATCAGCACCACCAATGAGGAGGCCAGCGCCGCAAGGTTCAGGTTTTTGTTGCTGAAGGGACCAATGCTGAAAAGGCTGCGTTCTGAGCGCATGTTGAATGCCTGCACTATCTGGGAGACCGCCAGAACTATGAAGGCCATTGTCTGGCCGCCGGCAATGCCCGCCATGAATTCGCCAATCCTGTAGGCGATAAGAGTCAAAAGGCCGAACATCACCCCCTGCAGGATTATCCTAAGGGCAAAGCCATGGGCGAATATGCCCTCGGTGCGGGGCCTGGGCTTCCGCTTCATTATGCCGGGTTCAACCTCCTCCATCCCAAGGGCTATGGCCGGCAGGCTGTCTGTAACGAGGTTGATCAACAGCAGGTGCATCGAAAGCAGTGGGCTTTTGCGCCAGAAGATCATGGACAAAAACACGGAGAGAATCTCTCCCACATTGGTGCCCAGCAGGAAGCCCACCACCTTGCGGATGTTCTCGTAAATGCCTCTGCCTTCTCGCACAGCGTCCACAATGGTGGTGAAGTTGTCGTCGGTAAGGGTCATGTCGGATGCGTTCTTGGCGACGTCGGTGCCTGTAATCCCCATCGCGCAGCCGATGTCCGCCGCTTTGAGAGCGGGGGCATCGTTCACACCGTCGCCGGTCATCGCCACAACCTCGCCCTGCTTTTGCCAAGCCTGGACAATGCGTATCTTATCCTCCGGGGAGACCCGCGCGTATACGGATATATCCCGCACCCTTTTGTCCAGCTCGCCATCTTCCATGCGTGCAAGCTCCACCCCTGTGACAGCCACATCGTGTTCGTCCATTATCCCCAGGTCTTTGGCGATGGCCTGAGCGGTTATCACATGGTCGCCGGTGATCATGACCGGCCTTATGCCTGCATCCCTGCACACGGCCACCGCATCCCTCACCTCCGGCCTGGGCGGGTCAATCATGCCCATTATGCCCATGAAGGTAAGGCCGCTTTCAAGGGCCTTTTCGTCCATTTCACGGGGCGGCTCATCCAACACCTTATAGCCCAGGGCAAGAACTCGAAGGGCCTGCCTGCTCATCTCAAATGTCATTTCATCGGCCCTTTTCATATCGCCTGAGACACAAAGAGGAGCCAAGGATTCCAGCGCGCCCTTGACTATGACAACGATCTTGCCGTCCATATCGCAGACTGTTGTCATAAGCTTGCGGTCGGAATCGAAGGGAATCTCGCCCAGGCGCGGATATCTTTGCGCCAGGGCCTGCTTTTTCATGCCGTTTATATGGGCGGCGTAAATGATGGCGGTTTCAGTTGGATCTCCAATATGCTTTACCTCTGCGCCGTCCACCTCGATGCTGGCATCGCAGCAAAGGGCGGCATATTTCAGCAGCTCCTTTGCTTTTTCGGAATTTTGGCTGTTGATCTCCTCCAGCCCTGCGGCGCCCTCCACATATGCGTTTGTCAGCGTCATGCGGTTTTGGGTGAGGGTGCCCGTCTTGTCGGAGCAGATAACCGAAGCGCTGCCCAAAGTTTCAACAGCGGGCAAGCGGCGTATGATGGCGTTCTTCTTTACCATACGCTGAACGCCTATTGAAAGAATGATGGTGACTATCGCCGGCAAGCCCTCGGGGATGGCGGACACAGCCAGCGAAACGGAAATCATGAATATCTCCAGCAGGGGGATATTGTTGGCAGCGCCGATGGCAAATATGACGGCGCAAGCAGCGATTGCCACTATTCCCAGGTATTTCCCAAGCTGGGAAAGCTTGTGCTGAAGCGGGGTTTGGGTGTCCTCCGCCTGTTCCAGCAGATTGGCGATCCTGCCCATCTCCGTGCTCATGCCCGTGCCGGTGACAACGGCCTTCGCCCTGCCATATGTGACGGAGCAGCCTGAGTAGACCATGTTATGCCTGTCACCAATGGGAGCATCTTCCGCCACATGGCTATCAGCATACTTTTCCGAGGGGACAGATTCTCCCGTCAAGGCGGACTCCTCGCTTTTTAGGCTGGCCGACTCGATAAGCCTTGCGTCCGCGGGGATGAAATCCCCCGCTTCTACCAGTATGATGTCTCCGGGCACCAACTCCTTGGCGTCAATCAATTGCTCGTGGCCGTCCCTTATGACTCTGGCAGTCTGGGCGGTTATGTCCTTCAGAGCATCCAGGGCCTTCTCCGCCTTGCTCTCTTGAACCACACCCATCACCGCATTCAAAACGACGATTGCCAATATCAGGGCCGGCTCGAAAAACTCGTGGGACTCGCCGCTTTGTATCGTCACAATGAACGAGATCACCGCCGCGGCAATAAGTATGAGAATCATCACATCCTTGAACTGGTCCAAAAACTTGCGGGCAAGGCTGCGGTGCTTCTTAGCCTTTAGAGTGTTTTCCCCAAACTCGCGCCGTCTTTTTTCGACCAGTTCGGCAGAAAGGCCAATGCTGTCATCCGTATTTAGGTGACTCATCACCCGTGGCAACGGGTCGCTGTAGAAATTCATGTTTCCTTCCCCGCTTTCCTCTGCACTTTTGGCATATGCTGGGCTATTCGCCTAGAATATTATGGACTTTTCATTTAAGAAGCTGTAAACATGTGCAAATGTTTTCTTTGCCCTTCGCGTCAGCCAAGCTGATGCTCCGCTCTTTGGGCCTCTCTGTACTTGCCGGGCGAGCAGCCCATCAACCTTTTAAACGCCTTATAGAAAGTGTTGTCCGAGGAATAGCCCACCTGGGCGGCGATTACGTTCACGGGCGTGGGCGTATCCTTCAAAAGGCGCACGGCTTCGCTCATGCGCAGCGCGTCCACATACTCCTGATAGCTCTTCCCGGTTGTCTCCTTTATGATGTTATAAAGGGAGCGCTCTGACATCTGGAACTCATCGGAAAGGAGTGTCAGGCAAAGCTCAGGGTTTGAATAGCTTTCTTTAAGGTAAGCTAACACCCTAAAGCCGGCATCGTCCCCGCCAACTTCTTTCCTGGCCATCTGTGAAAGATTAAGCGCCACATTGGTCAGATATTCTATGTTTAGCCGAAGGGGAAGAATATCGTTATATGGCTGGAGAACCGCCTTGCTGTCCGGCACGGCCAGGCTTAGCACCGTCGAATGGAAAATGCTTATTATTCGGTAGTATATCGCCTTTACATATACGCTGGAAACCGGGGGCTGCATCGAGTTTATTCTATTGTGAAGGCGATTAAAATATGATCTTATCTGCTCCTGGCTTCCATGGAGAAGCAGCGATGCCATGACATCTTCGCTCAGGTCCAATAGCTCTGAAAGCTTTGATGCATAGTTTCTTATCTTTCCCTCGTCCTGGCCCGCCGTCTGCGATATCCGCTGCCTGTCCAGCTCCCACATTATCCGCATCCTGACGGCGCAGATCTGCTCCATGCCTTTTGCCCGGCAGATGCCGAAGCTTATCCCAAGACCCAGGTCGTTTGCAATCTCCTTTGTGCAAATTTCAATCTTCCTGCGGATATCATCCAGGGAGCCTTCCCTCTCCTCGCTGGTGATGACATAGAGCATATCGTCAAAAAGAAAGTAAGGTCCGCTCATGCTGCGGCTTAGAACATTGCAGATCATGTCTCGCTCGCGCTGCCTGGCACTCTCATCGCCCTTCCCGCCAGGATTATGCTCGCGTATTCCGATAAAGACGGCGGATTCTCCCAGGAAGGGTATGCGGGAAGAAAGCTCCTCCATCTCCGCGGCGGACACCTCCACTCCCCTTATCAGCATCGCCAAAACGCTCTGTTCATATGCAAAGCGGGCTGTGGAGAAATCCTCGGTGAGCCTTCGCTTCTCGACGCCAAGCTCGGTAATTGTGTTTCTAATGAATTCGTGGACATCGCCGGTGTAATCGCCGGAGAAGAGCTTTTCCCTGTCTATGACGGAATATATATCGTTCAGCGGCATCAGGCTGCGCTTTGCCAAAAAGTATGAGACCGCAAAGGAAATTACCCACGAAAGAACCAGCAGCGCAGAAACCGCAAATCTGGTGGTGCGGATATGCTCGTTTGCATCGAAGAATCTGTTTGTAAGGCCCGCGGTGATGGTCAGCCCCTCCGGGCCAGAAAGCTTTATCTCCGATGCATTCGGCAGCCCGGAGCCCCTGAAAATGCTGATTTCATTGCCCATATATCTGTAATCGATGGTGAGGTTCCCATGCTCGGCAATCTGCGGGATCATCAACGAGTCGATAAAATCCTGTTCCGGAATTATGGCGCTGATTATTATTCTAGGGGTATATCTGGAGGGAAAATAATAGTTTATTGTGACCGCGTTAAAGGTCTCGCCCTCAGATGATGTTCGCACCACCCCACGGATGTATCTGTTTTCCTCATAGGGTGTGTAAAGGTTCTCCAACCATTCTTCATATGACACGCCCTCATACCCGTAATACTGCCCATAGGCCTCCTCCTTCCTGAGGTATATGGCATTGTTCAGAAGCAGCAGATCATTTTCGGGGAAAATTATCATCATGTGGCTGGCGAGAGTTTCGTCGAATATGTCCTCCTTGGGCAAGCGCGCCTTATAGCTGTAAAGGTTGTAGATAAATTCGCCCGTGGCCCGGGGATTCTCCCTGGAAAGACCCACCACATATGTGTTGTTGGCCAAAAGAAACATCTTTTGCTGGAGTACCTTCATTTTATATGACACGTCTTTGTGGACCTCAAGAAGCTGAACCTCTTGCTCCTTTTCAACCGCGATGGAGGCGTTATTGCCCGCTATTATGAACACGGGAATAAAACATATGAACACGGCTCCTGCCAGCAATATGTTTTTAATCAGAAACTGAGAAAGCGTTTTATTCTTTTTTCGCTTATTAAGCGATGCTTTGCGTTCAGACAAATGGCATCTTCCTTAATGATATTGTGTGGTTTATTCTTCTTGCGAAAGCCGCGGTCAAGGTGTGAGTGTTGATAAGTCTGTTTTTATCAATTATAACATACCTTCATCCGGAAAAAAACATGCTGATTGTCTGCCCTTTGAATTTAACGTCCCTCCAGGCCATCAAAAAAAGCCCTGGAGCGCTATTCCCGGACTATGCTTCCAAAATATGAGAATAAAATAAAGAAAAAAAGAGATAATAAAAAAGACCTGTGAATGCTTGACATAAAAATGGTCTTGTGGTAACATAGTAAATTGCATTAACAGTGTGC
>JBNRMR010000035.1:0-3435 GCA_050309705.1 Christensenellales bacterium
TTCTAAAGCTTTCTGAGCAGCAGAAGCTGCATCCGCAGTGTAGGCATCAGCGCCAATTTCATCCGCAAAGGCCTGCGTCACCGGGGCCCCACCGATCATCACCTTCACCTTGCCGTAAAGCCCGGCGTCCTTAAGGGCGTCGATGGTGTCCTTCATGGCAGGCATGGTGGTTGTTAAAAGTGCGCTCATGCCGATCACCTGAACGCCTTGACTCGCAACTTCAACAAACTTTTCGGGCATCACGTCCACGCCAAGGTCGATCACCTTGAAGCCGGCGCCCTTGAGCATCATTCCCACGAGATTCTTGCCGATGTCGTGAAGGTCGCCCTTCACGGTACCGATGGCAACCGTGCCCGCAGGCTTGACGTCCTTCTGGGCCAGCAGCGGCTCCAGTATGGAAAGCCCGGCGTTCATGGCCCTGGCTGCAATCAAAACTTCCGGTACATAGACCTCATTGTTCTTAAACTTTTCACCAATCTCGCCCATTCCGACGACGAGGGCCTGATTGAGGATGTCTTCCGGCTGCACACCTTCGTCAATTGCCGACTGAACCAGCTCTTTTACCTTGGGTGCGCGCCCTGATTTAAGCGTGTCCGCAATAAGCCTAAAGTCCGCCATTTCAATACCTCCCATACATTTCATATATTATTATAGACCAAATTACAATATAAATTTCAGACATAACGCGTATAGCGCGAAAACAGCAAAAAGAAGCCCGCGCAAACGCTTACACACAAAATAATAAGCGATGGCGGGCATTTTGTAAAGGCTTTTGCCTTGTTTTACCACTCTTTTCAAAATTAAAAATGTTTTTAAGTGACCTTTTCAAGGGCCTGTGCAGATTTGAGCGCCGACAATCCCGCTGCAATACGCTTGCTCATCGTGACCCTGGTTCCTTTTCCGGGCCGCGACTCCACAATAAGCCCATCCATAAAGCTTTCCATCACCGTAAAGCCCATGCCGCTACGGTCCATGTCCGGCTTGGTGGTGAAAAAAGGCTCTCGGGCCTGGTCAAGATCCTCAATGCCGACGCCGTCGTCCGATATGGTTATCTCAATGTCGCCAATGGAGGTGAGCACCGCCGACATATTCACCAATTTTGTGCCATCGCCTTCGTAACCGTGGATTATCGAGTTGGTCACGGCCTCTGAAACGGCTGTTTTAATATCCTGGATCTCCTCCATTGTCGGATCAAGCTGGGCTGCAAAGGCGCTTATAACCACCCTGGCAAAGCGTTCGTTTTGCGCGATGCTGGAAAATGTAATGTTCATGCTGTTGATTATGCTCATAATACACCCCTGCTAAAGCTTTCTTACAATGCTGTAGATCCCCGATATGGTGAAGATCCTGTCTATGGAGGAGGACACGTTTTTCACCGCCATCTGACCGCTTCTTCCGGCCAACTGCCTGTATCTGCCCATAATCACACCCAGGCCCGCGCTGTCCATGAAAGTCAAGTTCTTCAGGTCAAGCACCAGAGTTGTGATCTTTCTATCGGCTATTATCTCATCCAAAGACCGCTTCACGGCGGCCGCGGCGCTGTGGTCCAACTCGCCGCTGAGCAGAACAGTCGCGGTGTCGCCTCTTGTCCTGTAGTCTACCATACGCTACCTCCGGTGCATAGTGAAATACACTTAGATATATTCGCATATGGCAAAACTTTTCCCTTGCCGAAATTTGTCTTTCTTTGCCTTAGCCAGAACTTCCCATCAATCGTCCGTATTCAACATATTATGACATTTTATAAAGCTCGTCAATATCTTCGCCCGAAAGACTTTCTTTTTCAAGCAGTATGTTTTTAATCATTTCAACTTCATTCTTGCATTCATCTATCAATGCAATGGTCTGTTCGTATAGCTGGCTGGATATCCGCCTCTTCGCCGCTGAGACCACTCCTTCCGACCGCTCATATGACAAAAGTCCGCACTCGCCGTCCATGCCATATTTTGCCGCAAGCGCTGTAATCATGTCGGTCGCCTTTTCGATATCGTTTGCGGCGCCCCTTGAAACATAGTCCTTCCCAAGGAAAATCTCCTCGGCGGCCCTGCCGGCATAGGCCACGATTATGTGGCGCAAAAGCACGTCCTTTGTCAGCAGGCTTTCGCCCACATTGCGCAGCACATATCCCCCCGCCCCACGCGTGCTGGGTATTATTGAAATCCTCTTTATTTTTTCCTGGGGCAAAAGCTTTATGGCCGCAACCGCATGACCCGCCTCGTGGATGGCGCATATGTTTTTGTCCTTCTCGTCGATGACCTGCCCCTTCTTATCCTCGCCGGCGATAACAGAAATATATGCCCTCTGCACGTTTTCCCGGGAAATTTTCTTTCTACCTTCGCGTATAGCGTAAATTGCCGCCTCGTTCATCATGCTCTCCAAAGCCGCTCCGGAAAATCCGGTCGTTTGCGCCGCAATATCCGCCGCACAGACATCCTGCTCAACAGGTTTATTGTTAAGGAGAACGGCCAGAATCTTCTCCCGCGCTTTTATCTCCGGCATTCCAATTTCGATGTGGCGGTCGAACCTGCCTGGGCGCAAAAGGGCGCTGTCTAATGTGTCTATTCTGTTGGTGGCCGCCAAGACGACTATGCCCTCGCTCTGAGAAAAACCAGACATCTCGGTCAAAAGCGCATTCAGGGTTTGATCGCGCTCGCTGTCATTGCCCTCACTTCTGCGCTTGCCGATGGCGTCAATCTCGTCGATAAAGATCACGCACTTCTTTTTCTCTCTCGCCTTTGAGAATAGCTCGCGTATGCGCTTTGCACCTACTCCCACATACATCTGCACAAAATCGGAACCGCTGGCGCTGAGGAAAGGCACCTCGGCCTCTCCTGCCATGGCCTGTGCAAGGAGCGTCTTTCCTGTGCCGGGAGGGCCATATAGCAAAATTCCCTTTGGCATCCTTGCGCCGATTTTCGCATAGCTGTCCGGCTCCTTTATGTATGAAACGATATCCTTAAGACCCTCGATGACCTCTTCTTGGCCTGCAACCATCGAAAAGTCCACCTTTCTGCTAACCGACCGCTCTCCGACCATGGTTGGCAATTTGGCGACTTCGGCCTGTTTGCTTCTTTTGTAGTAGAAGGCCGCACCGAAAATGAGTGCAATAATCACACCATATGCAAAGCCAGACTTGCCAGAAGCAAGCCCCGGCGACTTAAGCTCTATCCCACCAAGGAGCATCCGCTCTTTAAGATCGGGGCTGCCCGGATTTATTGTCATTATCTGCTCTCCGCTCCTCAATGTGAAGTTTATGCTGCTGGTTGAAATGCTGGCGCTCTCAATCTCGCCCGCATCCATAAGCGCAGCAAAATGCGCGTAATCGACCGTCACGGCATCGCCGCCTTCGTATACGAGCATAAAAATCACTGAACATATTATCAGACAAACGCAGATAATCGCAAAATATTTTGATCTAATGAACTTAGAAAACAA
>JBNRMR010000036.1:0-11130 GCA_050309705.1 Christensenellales bacterium
AAGAAGCAGCGGGAGGAAGCGGGAGAGGGTACGCAGTGGCATACGCCCAAGCCCTGCCCATAACTAAAAGCGGCAACGTGTACAAGATAGAGATAATAAACCCGGTGCATTATGCGTCATATGTAGAATTTGGGCATAGGAGAGTTGGAGGAATTTCGTTTCGATTACCTAATGGACAATGGCACAGAACAACAGATGGGTGGACACAGGGAACATTATGCTGACCATATCTGAAAAGGAAGTTCAAAGGCAAAGCCCCACGCATTATTTAAAAGAAGATGGAAGCGTGGTTGAAGTCAATATTCGAATAATTGACAGAAGCCCCAAGGAAGGCAGACCCACCTTCCTTGGGGTTTTTCTTCATGCTATGACGTTCATTATGGTGTTGCATGAAAACACCCGTTCCATTTGATCAGTCAAGACGGTAATGGCGTTTATGGCTGGATAGATAGCGCAGATATCGTCGCCGAGGGGGTTTCCTTCACACACGCCGCAAAAGCCAGCAGGGGGCATTACAGAGCGTCTCACAGCCATATGAAATTTTAGATATGAAAAAAGTACCCTTTCGGATGCTCTAACCAACTACCATGACCTTTAATATAAAACCACGAATACGGCCAATACGAAAATTTATTCTATGTTGCTAATTTAAGATGCGTATATTTCAATTGCACCACCATTCATTTCATCGACAATAATTGATTCACCGTGAGGCTCGTTGTCCCCTTCGCTTGACCAATTATTTGTCCACATACCAATGATGCGTTCCCCATTACTACAAACAACTGTAATTCCCTCTCCCAATTTATACTCGTACTCTCTTAGCGTTTTCAACTCGTCCTCTCCCATATTTAGGTCTTGCAGGAACAACGTGTGTCCCCTTTCGCTTTGAATAGTGAATAATTCCGGCATTTGCAGACGCTTCATGTCCCGTGACAGTACGATAAATACCTATCTCCGATGTATGTACAAATCGCTCTTTCTCATCCCAGGTTTTGTTGCGGCCATATAACGGGTCGCATTTCCCAGCGTCAATATTTACAAGTTCAGCGGCATCAGCCGTAAGTGTGCTGCGCTTTGGGTCAAACGCACTCGTTCCAAGAATATGCTTATTTTGCCTGGCTTCGTTAAGGGTTAGCGGGCAACTCTCCGCTATCTGCTTATGAACTTTTTCTTTAAAATCATTTTGCCATAATTTGAGCAATAAAAAACATAGCTCTTCCATTTAGGAAGGCTATGTCTCTTATGGTAGCGGCGACCCGATGCAGTCCCCAGGCCGGGCATACATATTCGGTTTATTCGTCCGCAAACTCCGGTTTGGCATGATCCAGCACCGTTAGATGCTTGCCAAAACGGATCTCCAGGCGCTCGCTGTTGAACTCTGCTGTGCAATAAGGGTTTTCGTATCTTTTATAATCCTTGACAAGCATCTCCTTGCCCTGCACCAGCAAAGGCTTGTTCCAGCCGAACCGCATTTCCCCCTGGGATGGCGACTGATAAGTGAAAGCAAAGGTATCGCCTTCCAGCGCGGCGCTCTTAAAGCCTTCCTTAAAAGCCTGAAAGTTTCCATTTTGCGCCGCCGACCCCATTTCAAAGGCCCAGACATTTGCGTGGCCAGGGGCCATATATTCGAATGGCTTTGCGCGCTGGGCAATCTGCGCCATCTCATCGCTTGCACCGCGCCTTCGGAAGGGGTTATCATATAGCTCTTTGCGCACTGGCATCCAGCGGCCGGGACGAAGTGAGCGCATGGCTATATAAGCGCTGTCCTTGCGGCCAAAAACCCAGCCATAGGCCTCATCCACTTCATCAAATTCATGCTGGGGAAAATAAGCGTGGGAATAAAGGTAGTCAACAAAATCTGGATTGATCCGGTAGATGCACAGCTGCACGTTTTGATGGGCCACGGCTCGGGGAAGGTTCAGGTTTCCAGCCAGCTGGTTAGGACGGGAAGTATAGTCGTTGGAGCCGGGGCTATTTGTGAAAACCAGTGCTCTGCCGCCCAAGGAGGCTGTCCAAGGGTGCTGTTGATAACCCATGCGGCCCTTGCGGAAATCCTGCGCGCAGCTGAGCATGTAGTCCGGTGTTTTATAGGTGTAGATATCTACCTGTGTCATGGCGGTATAATCTGGCGTACCGCTGACGCTGGGAATTCCTGCTGCATCGCAAAGCTCGTACATTTCCTTGTAGGCGTGCACTCGGTTGAGCATCCAGTTCCAATATGGGTAAACTTTAGTGGAGTTTTCCACCACCAGGCGATCCGAATAGGCCTGGATGCCCCAAAACAGCATGATGTTATCAAAATCCGCAGGATCAACACCGTAATATTTGGCGTCACAAACATTGATGCTCATTCTTTCTTTATTGATCATAATTGCCGGTTTATCTAAAGCCACTTCTCGAATTGCCTTGGGGCAGCGGTAATCATAGACCGCCATCAGCGTGGCGCAATCACTGAAACGGCCCATATAACCTTCGCCCCACATAAGACCCATCACCGGCGCGACGCCCTCGCTGTTCGGATCAATCAGCGAATGGGTATATGCGCGGCCATGGGTGCCGCAAAGGGAGCCCCTAAAGGCGTTGACGGCCATATCAAATAGCAACTGATCTATGATCAGCTTGCTCTTTAGGCGGATATCCTCCTCTTCCGCATAGGTCATCAGCCCCAGCATCGCCAAAATATCTTCCGTATAGTAGCCTTGGGCCAGCCACTCGCTGAAGCCAAAGCGCGCCCGCCAGTCAATCCAGCGTCGGATAAATGGAATTGCGTGCTGACGATGCCATTCCCCGCTTTGGTTGTTAGAGGGGAAAATTCGCTTCGGGAACAGTTGTCCCACCAGATATTCCGCGCTGTGGAAAAGAATCTGATGATTTTCTGTGAAATAGCAGGCGTGCACCTCGCCGGGTTCGTCCAGCCAGTATTTGAAGCCCACCAGTGAATCTTCGATTTTCTGCGCCTGGCCTTCCTTCAGCCTGTCCGTTCCCCGATGCTGCCGCAAAATGCGCACCAGGCCGGGAATCAGAAAATCAGCGCAATCGTTGCGCTCGTCGATCCACCGCAGTGCCCCATCGATATTTTCATACAAAATAGGATCTGGCGTCTCGCCTTTTTCCATCAGTTCCATCTTGGCCAGCTCCAAAAAAACATTGCCGCGCCCGCGGAAGCCTGAATTCTCCCTGCCCAGCGCTATTGCATGGCGCAAGTATTCCAAATTGCTCATCGTCTTTGTCAACTGGATCCCTCCTTTTATTAGGTTATAAAAAAAATATTGGTACTTATATAATATAGCAGCCAAGGGGACTGCGTAAATAATGAATAATGATATCACGATCTAAATTGACCCAAACTCTCAAAAAACACTGCCGCCGCTTTTTCAGCTTCCCAGCCTCGTTTAGCAGCTTGATCCTTGCGTTGAGCGCCTTTAAGGGCCAACTCCCTTTGAATTTGACACTTGCATTCATTTTTTGCAAAGGATCAAAAATAAGGAGGAAGCTACTATCTGATTATTTACATTACCCAACAGATGGCCTATGATCTAGATAAGATAATCTATCAAGCATATACTCACCATGCGCTCTTTAGGGCCTAGCCTATTTGGCAGCTTTTTATTCAGTTTTGAACAAGAGCGACGGTATAAGCATAAAAGGCAAAGGATGTGTTCTTTTGAGCAGGCACTTTAATGAAACCGGCGCAAGCACCGGCAAAAAGGGAATTGAGCTGGGCGTGAAAAATCATATTAGAAAAAACCTGACATATTTTCGTAATCATTACCTACTTTATCTGATGCTGGCCCTTCCCGTGCTCTATTATTTGATCTTTAGCTATTGGCCTATGTATGGCATCACAATCGCTTTTAAGAAATACAATATGTTTCTGGGATTCTTCAGGAGCGAATGGGCGGGTCTAAGATATTTTAAAGAAGTCTTTGCGATGAAGGAGTTCTACAGAGCTATCCGCAACACGTTGACCTTGAATGTTATAGGCCTTGTGTTTGGATTTCCCGCCCCCATCATCTTGGCGCTGATGCTTAATGAACTCAAAACCAACAACTTTAAAAAAGTAATTCAAACCATTTTATACCTGCCCCATTTCATGTCTTGGGTGATAATTGCCGGCATGGCCGCACAAATTTTTTCCACTAATGCAGGACTGATGAACAATGTCCTCATCGGGCTGGGTCTAAAACGCATTGAATGGCTGACCAGTAACAATTGGTGGATATTCACCTATTTCATAGTAGGTGTCTGGCAGAGCATCGGCTGGAGCGCCATCATCTATATGTCGGCCATCACCAGCATCAACCCGGAGATATACGAGGCAGCCAGGGTGGACGGCTGCTGTCGGTTCAAAATGGTCTTTCTTATTACGCTGCCCAGCATCTCCGGAACCATCGTTATCATGCTGATTTTGGCCATTGGAGGCATCATGAGCAGCAGCTTCGAACGCCCCTACCTGATGGGCAACAAAATTGTCCAGGACGTCTGCGATGTGCTTTCTACATTCACCTACCGCTATGGTCTGCAAAACGGACGCTTCAGCATCGCTACCGCTGTGGGGCTTTTCCAATCCGTCATCAATTTCATATTGGTGCTATCGGCAAACAAAATCAGCAAAATGATCACCGAACAGGGCATATGGTAAGGGGGATTTAAGTATGGCTATCAAAGAAAGTGCCGGCGATAGGGCATTTAAGGGCATTGTAGCGGTGCTGGTTGTGGCTTTGGCGCTCACCTGCATCATTCCTTTCATCAACCTTCTGGCCATTTCACTTTCACAGACAAGGCCTGTCATTTCGGGCAAGGTTTCCCTATGGCCCATTGGCTTGAATACGGCCGCATATAAGGCCATTCTTTCCAATGGCCTGTTAGTGAAGTCGCTGTGGTTTACAATTCGCATGACGTTTTTGTATACGCTCTTTTGTCTCACTGCCACAGTTCTGTGCGCCTATCCACTTTCACGCACGGACCTGAAGGGGCGTTCTGTTATCTGGATATATGTGCTTTTCACTATGTATTTCGGCGGCGGGATGATTCCCACCTACCTTGTTATCAACCAGCTAAAGCTGATCAACACGATCTGGGCGCTGATTCTGCCGGGTCTTATAAGCACATACAATATGGTTCTGATGAAATCATATTTTTCCTCTCTGCCCGATGCACTGGAGGAATCCGCAGTTATCGACGGCGCAAATGATTTTCAAATCTTAATCCGGATAGTTCTACCGCTTTCCAAACCCATGCTGGCAACCATCGCGCTCTTTTACGCTGTTGGCCGGTGGAACGCACTGACGGACGCACTTCTTTACATCAACAAACCAGATATGTACCCACTCCAGCTCAGGCTGCGGCAAATCATCGACCAGAACCAGGTGACGGGCATCATAAACGACATACAAGAAGAAAGGGATAATATCGTGGCGGAAACCGTGAAAAGCGCCAGTATTATCTTTAGTATGGTGCCTATATTGATGGTCTACCCCTTCCTTCAAAAATACTTTGTTAAAGGCGTCATGATAGGCTCAATCAAGGGATAGCCCATCCTTTACCGTAAACATACCTTAAGGTCTGAGGATAAAAAGGAATCAAATAAAATTACAGGGAGGAAAGAACAATGAAGAAAATCACCGTCATACTGCTCGTGCTGCTGGCCATGCTTTTGAGCGCCTGCGCCGGCGGGAACAGCGCCGCGCCGCCCAATACCGCTTCGCAGACCCAGGGCTCCGCCGGCAGCTCCGGCAGCGTGCCATCCGCTACTGAGCAGACCAAGCCCGCTTTGCCCGACCCATCAACCCTTCTGGTTATGGTATATGACCGGGGGAACATGTCCAGCGAGTACGGCACGCCCGTAGACAATAAGTGGGTAAAGCTTATCCAGGAGGCAATGCTGACCGATTACAACCTGACCGTCAATTATCATCCTGTCCCCCGCAACGAGGATAACAACCAGATCAACGTGCTGATGGCGGCACAGAACGCACCGGACATCTGCTTCACCTACACAACCACCGTCTGGCAAAACTACGCCCAGCAGGGGGGGCTTTCAGACATGGGGCCTTCGATCGAAAAATATGGCGATAACATTTTGGATCACTGCAAGGATGTGCTTCCCTATGGCCAGTACGAGAGCAAACAGTTGGGCATTCACGCCAAGCGTACCAACGTGGCGCAGACCGGTTCTTATATCCGCAAAGATTGGGTGGATGCCCTTGGAATGACTATGCAGCGCAATGAACATGGCTTCTACGCCGTTACCACCGACTGGCTCTATGATTACATGATGGCCGCCACGGATGCAAACCTGGATGGCGCTCCTGACAACCAGATCTGGGGCACCAGCGGCTATGGAACCACCTACTACTGGCACCTGCATCTTTTGGAAGCATTCTATTTGCAGGAGGAATGCACCGACGAAATCCGCGCGATTTATCCGGAATTCCTTTTTCCAGGCGCAAAGGAAGGCTACCGCTATCTGAATAAAATGTTCAATGACGGCTTAATCTACCCCGACTTCGCGCTGATTCCCGGACAGATGGACAAGACACTCTATAACGAACACATCGCCAACGGCAATATCGGAGTGTGGTTCAACGACTCCCGCTATGGCGTGGGCATTCCCGCGGACCAGGGAGGCACCGGCGCCAACGAGACCCTGCGCCAGAACACCCCTACGGCTGAAATTACCGCTTTTGACCTGATCAACGCCCAGGGTGCGCCTGCCTTCAAAAAAAGATATCCACCCACCGGCTTCATCATCTTCGTACCCGTGTTCAGTAAAAACGTGGATGGCGCAGTGATGTATCTTAACTGGCTTGCCAACTGGGACAACGACAGGGTTTTGCGCTATGGCTTCGAGGGTGAACACTATCAGATGATCGACGGCGTACCTACGACTATTGATACCGAATATAATAGTAAAACCCGCATTTCCGTGGGTGACCTTGCTCTAATGTATAACGGCAATCCAAATGCAGATGAGGAGGCGAAGGCCTCTGTTATCACCTTGGCCGATCCGGATAAGATAATCAACGCCGAATCCGATGGCATAGCACTTGTGAATTCATGGTCGCCCTTCAGCTTTGCCAGTATCATTCAGACCGAGATGGATTATGGCGTGGCGTTGGATGAGAAGGAAGGTGAACTGCGGGTAAAAGTCATCATGTGCGCACCCGATCAATTCGACGCCACCTGGGATTCCCTGGTAAATGAATATCTCTCCCTGGGAGGGCAGGCTGTAATCGATGAAAAGCAGGCCGTATATGACGAATTTTACAAATAGCAAGGTATAGGCTTAGGACAAATTCCCATGCGAAAACCGCATGGGAATTTACGTCTGCCCTGTTTAATCAGGAGATGGTATTATGAGCGAATATTATTCCATCCAAGGCTTACTGCCCGGCGTGTATCAGATAACTGAGCCTATGGGTGTTAGCACCGCGCTGTTTGTCGGGGCAGAAAAAGCCTTGTTAGTAGACACCGGTTATGGCCTGGGCAATCTGCTTGGCACTGTGAGGAGCATCACTACCAATCCTCTTACTGTGTTAAACAGTCATTATCACTGGGACCATAGCCAGGGTAATCATCTATTTGATCGCGTCTACATCAGCCGAGCTGATCATGACCTTCTCTTGCAAAGCGATGACCGCGCCCTGAAGGAGCGTACGGTTTCACTGGCCCGGGATCGAGGCTGTCTTCCCGAGGGCTTCGATGAGGAGCGCTATCTTTGCTCTGGAGCGGGCAATCTGCAAGTTCTGGAAAAATCCTGCTTCGATCTTGGGGGAATGACGGTGGAATGCATACTCGTTCCCGGTCATACTCCTGGCTCCCTTGTCTTTTATACCGATAAATATCAGCTTTTGCTGACCGCTGATAGCTGGAACCCCACCACCTGGCTGTTTTTTCCGTACAGCGCGCCGGTGATGCGATACTCCAAAACCATGGCCAGCCTTCTGAATCTCCCCTTCGTACAGTTGCTTTGCTCCCACAGCGCAGGACTCTTCCCTCGGGAACGCCTGGCCAGCTTTATCATCGGCCTTACACCCAAGACACTCTCCGATGCGCAGCCATCACTCCTGGGGGAACGCTACGGTGTCAAAACCAGACTATGCTATCCGGAGCCGGGTACCGCCTTCGTATTCAATCCTGATAATGTTTAAAGCAGTATCCTTGTAACTATCAAATCAGCGAACGGCGGTAGGAACCGGGGGACATGCCCTCATTCTTCTTAAATGCACGGGTAAAGCTTTGTTCATTTGAAAACCCGGTCTTTTCCGCCACATCCTTGATCAGATAACTGCCGTTGGCCAGCATTCTTTTGGCATGCTGAAGTCGTACAGAGTTGAGATAATCCACAAAGTTGGTTCCCATTTCCGCGTTCAGCAACCGCCGCATGTAGGAATAGCTGATGCCTAGCTTCGCCGCCATATCCGCCGGCGCCAGATCGCGGTTGTAGTTTTCCTGAACATAGGCCACGAGATCGGCCAAATAGCGATTTTTATGCTGCACATAGGAATCGTCAAAGTCCTTGAAGCGCATAAAAAGACTTTTAATCCATTTGTTTATGCCGTCCATCGCCTCAAATCTGGTAAGATATTGATACAAGTAAGCTTCATCTTCCCCAAAAACATCCGTAGGCTTGATATTACGAGCCGTCATATGCTGAATTAGCCAACTAATGAGCTGATGATATATCATAATCAAGTCATCAATCTCTGCGCTGGATTGATCCATACATTCAAACAGCGAGTCCAGAGCCTCTTCCAGCGGAGTGGAGCCATTGGCGTGCATCGCGGCGGAAACCCGGTTGATCCTGTCGCGTGGGTAGTAGAACTCCATCTCGCCATCCATTTCCTGGACATAGGGTATTACGCTATTACAGCCGCTTCTAAGCTTCCAGCGCATGGCCTTCTCCGCCTCGTCCACCGCCTCACCTATTGAGCTGTCCCGATGCTTCAGGCGGCTGTAGGAGATGCTGATGGTGTTGGTTTCCATCAGTAGATAGAGCTGACGCTTGACAGCCTGGATCGCCTCCGGTAATGAACTGTAAGCATGCTCTTCTTCATAAGATATTACCAGCGCAGTGGAACATTCGCCAGTGCGAACGGCATACACCTTATGGGTCTGAGATATGGCTTTATCGAATAACTCAAACAAAATCTGTCCTAGATAGGCCAGCAGGTTTTCATCTGGCAATACCCGCTTGGGCTCGTCCACCGAAACGTTAAGCACTGTCACATAGGGCAAAAAGAGTCTTTCATACTCCTGCACATCGAGGGTAACATTCATCTTGGCATTCTTTAGGCGCTCTAAGAGATTTTCGCTTCCATTCTTATTTACACTTTTGTGCCCGACAAACCAATTGGCATACCAGGCATTTTTGCTAACAATATTTCCTAATGCCCTGCGTACCATATCCGCGTCATCCGCGCTTTCCCCCGGGAAATCTTTTTGATCAATCTGCTTCAGCAGCAAGCTTACGGGGCTGGTCATCTGGCGGGAAAGGATATAACACAGCGGCAATCCCAGCAATACGCAGGCTATGCAGACCAGTAGAGTAAAGGCATTAGCGGCTTTGATGTCGTGTAGATAATGGCTGCTATCGATGCTACCCACATATTTCATGCCGGCAGAGGAATTTAACACACCTTTAAACAGGCTGGCGGAACTTTCATCGCTGCAAACTAAATACTCCCCCGGCCTTAGCTGGTCCACATCGGCCCATATGTTATTTTTGTCCTGGTACGTTTGTCCCAGAAGATTTTTATCGCCGCAGGAAATAATTACATCATCCGCATCCAATATATAAAGGCAATCCAATTCGTTGCCCTCTATCAGCAAATTGTACATCTTGCTTTCATTGATATTGACGACCACATAGCCTTTTTTTCGCATGAAGTGTGGGTTAATCCGGCGAACATAAGTGATGTAATTGGTGTAGTTTTCAGGCCCTCCAGAGAGGGAAATCAGGGGTGCGGAGCGCACGCCGATCCATTCAGCGTTGGCGACTTCATGCTCCAACCATTGCCTGTCGTTGAAGGCGTCGGCGGAATATTGGTTTCGATAGGAGGTGTAGACCGTTTCATTATCTTCGATGTAGACATAGATGCTATCCACCACGCTATATGTAATCTGCAAGCTGTTCAGCAATGCTCCATAGCTGATCGTCTCAAATATCTTGTCTATGGGGGTCTGGGCGCCGCCCAGTTGCGCTGTTTTTTCATCCAGTGCAATGATGATGGATAGATTGCTCACGAAAGAGCGCCAGGTATTGTTTCTTTCCTCCACATCGGCCAAAGCGCGTGCTATGCTATCATTCATCTTGGTTTCATATGTGCTCAGCAGTCTGCTATATAGCACAGAGGAAATCGCGATGGTGGGAATAATCAGCACCAGCACATATGAAAGAAACAGTTTTACTGCTAAAGGAATCTTTCTCATGAAAACCGACCTTTCAGAAAATTAAACATATGATTATTATCTGATACTTTATTATAGCATATTGGGGCCGTTTTTTGAAGCATTCCCCTAATAAAATACCGCCGTATCACCTTTCCTCTTAGTTTAAGTTCCAAGATGCATTCCCGGTGCAAAGAGCTATTGTTTTTTATTCATTTAGTGAATCCCCTGCCAAATTCATGAAAGAAAGAATTCGGGATGAGTAACCCACCTTATAATCAAAATTGATTTATGCTCGGTCTGTTTATTCGCCGTGTAGGGATGCCTTAAAGCAACGAATCATGCTGATTACATCTCGTTATATGCTTTAATGCGGTTGCGTTGGAGAAAGCCCCTAGAAATCCACGTCCGCTATTCCATTCCGCTCCACTGATCGATTCAAATAGTGGCCTCATGAACTGTTTTCCCGCCATTTCCGCTCTACAAAGCAAAAAACCGCCCCAAAGATAATTTCTTTAGGGCGGTTTACATGGTAGCGGCGACCCGACTTGAACGGGTGACTCTCCGGGTATGAACCGAATGCTCTAGCCAACTGAGCTACGCCGCCGCTTTATATTGCTCGCACGCAGGAAAGCCTGCATTGCGCAAGTGTTATAATACTAAATCGCGCGGACTTTGTCAATAGTATTAAATAGAATTGTTTTATTTATTTTGATTTATCGGATTATTTATAGG
>JBNRMR010000037.1:0-12033 GCA_050309705.1 Christensenellales bacterium
GTATAATAAATGCCATGCATTTATTATACGCTCGCAGCAGCCCGTCAGTCTAAGGCTTTTCTGTCTATCATGCCACGGGCCATGGCGATGAACTCGTCCAAAGGCATCTGGCCGATATCGCCCTTGCCCCTCTGGCGGACGGAGATCACGCCGCTTTCCACTTCCTTGTCGCCCAGAACCAGCATGAATGGAACTTTTTGCGTCTGCGCTTCGCGTATCTTAAAGCCGATCTTCTCGTTGCGGATATCGGCCGTTGCCCGTATATTCGCTTTTTTGAGGGCGTCAAGTATTTCGTGTGCGCGGTCGTCCGCCCTGTCGGTGATTGTCATCACCCTGGCCTGTTCCGGGGCCAGCCACACCGGGAAAGCGCCGGCGAAGTGTTCTGTCAAAATTGCCATGAATCTTTCGATTGCTCCGTAGACCACGCGATGGATCATGACGGGGCGGTGTTTTTCGCCGTCAGAGCCCACATAGCTTAGGTCGAAGCGCTCGGGCATCTGGAAATCCAGCTGTATGGTTCCGCACTGCCATGTGCGGCCGATGGAATCCTCGATGTGAAAGTCGATCTTTGGGCCGTAGAAGGCGCCGTCGCCCTCGTTGATCTTGTAGGGGAGGCCTCTCTCCTCAAGGGCGCTGCGCAGGGAGCTTATTGCCATTTCCCAGTCCTCGTCCGAGCCCATGGAATCCTCCGGGCGGGTGGATAGCTCAAGCTGGTATTTTAGGCCGAACATCTCGTATACGGAGGTGGTCAGGTTAATGACGCTGATTATCTCCTCGTGGATCTGGTCGGGGCGCATGAATATATGGGCGTCGTCCTGGGTGAAGCAGCGCACTCGCATCAGTCCATGCAGAGCGCCGGAAAGCTCGTGGCGGTGAACCAAGCCCAGCTCACCCATTCGGATGGGCAGATCCCGATATGACCATATGCGCCGCTTATACATCAGCATACCGCCGGGGCAGTTCATGGGCTTGACTGCAAATTGGGTCTCGTCGATATCTGTTGTGTACATATTGTCGCGGTAGTGGTCCCAGTGGCCGCTTCTTTCCCATAGCTGCTGATTGAGCATTATCGGTGTCTTGATTTCCTGATAGCCTGCATCCTCGTGGATTTTGCGCCAGAAGTTTTCAAGCTCGTTGCGGATTATCATCCCCTTGGGGTGGTAGAAGGGGAAGCCGGGGCCCTCCTCCAACAATGAGAAAAGGTCAAGCTCCCTGCCCAATTTGCGATGGTCGCGGCGCTTGGCTTCCTCCAGCATGTCAAGATGTGCCTGCAAACCTTCCTTTGTGGGGAAGGCGGTTGCATATATGCGCTGGAGCATCTTGTTCTTTTCACTGCCGCGCCAATAAGCCCCTGCAACGCCGGTGATCTTCACGTTTTTAACAAGGCCCGTGCTGAGCAGATGGGGGCCTGCGCAAAGGTCAGTGAAATCGCCCTGCTTATAGAAGGATATGACTGAATCTTCCGGAAGGTCACTGATCAGCTCCACCTTGTAAGGCTCGTTTTCTTCTTCCATCATTTTGATGGCCTCCTGCCGGGGAAGCTCGAAGCGCTCAAGCTTTTCATTGCGCTTGAGGATGCGGTTCATCTCTTTTTCGATCTCGTCCAGATCCTTCTGGGTGAAGGGGGTGTCGACGTCGAAGTCGTAGTAAAAGCCGTTATCGATGGCCGGGCCGATGGCCAGCTTCGCATCCGGAAATAGCTTAAGGACTGCCTGTGCCAGGACGTGGGAGGCTGTGTGGCGCAAAACCCGCTTGCCGGCGTCATCCTCAAAGGTTAAAAATTGTATCTGTGCGCCGTCGCTCAAAGGAGTGCTGATATCCTTTGTTTCGCCGTTTATGCTGACGGCAAGGGCTTCTTTCTTGAGCTTCTGGCTGATCTTTCCGGCCACTTCAAGGGCGGAGATGCCGTCCTCGAACTCTCTTTTTGCGCCGTCTGGGAATATGAGCTGCATAATAATTACCTCCTGTTTTACTTCCGCTATTTTTGGAACAACATCGCAAAACCTATACAAAAACCCCGATGGCAAGCTTTGCTTTTGCATTTTGCTTTGCCACCGGGGCGTATTCCTTAGGATATACGCGGTTCCACCCGTAATTTAACTCTGAAAAGGGATGTATCGCTCCCAAAACGCTGGCGGTAAAGCGCTGGTGTTCGCTTTGCGTTCCTTTGCCTGCGCTTTCAGCCTCCGGCGCCGACTCTCTTAAAAGGGTTTTTGCATCGCTACTTTCACTTATCATCCCGCAAGGTGATATGTATTGAATGCATTATATGTCTGAATTGCCCTGTTGTCAACATTTTTTTATTAAGGTGACTATTCCTTGACAATCCATGCCTTTTCGATAATGACGGGAGCTATGGGCTTGTCGGAGCGGTCGGTTTTTGATGCCGCGATTTCATCGACTATATCCATGCCCTCGGTCACCTTCCCAAAGGCGGCATACTGGCCATCCAGATGGGGTGAGTCCTGGTGCATAATGAAGAACTGTGAACTGGCGGAGTTGGGCATCATGGACCGGGCCATCGAAAGAACGCCTCTCAAGTGCTTTAAGGGATTGTTGTGGCCGTTGATGGCAAACTCGCCGATGATGTTCTTGCCGGAACCGCCGGTGCCTGTGCCGCTGGGACAGCCGCCCTGTATCATGAAGCCCGCGATGACCCTGTGGAAGGTGAGTCCGTCGTAGAAGCCGGAGCTGACCAAGTCTGTGAAGTTCTGGGCGGTAATGGGCGCTGCTTTTTCATCCAACTCAATTTTGATTTCGCCCCTGTCCTTGATTTTCAGTATTATCATAGCTTCCTCCTGCTTTAGCATTATTTACGACTACTTTATAGCAAAGATGGTCCCCGTGTCAATGTTATTTCGTCTAAAAAGTCTGCAGCGGGCCCGCCCACCCACGATGAAACCTCTTTTCCCAAAGAGGATTTCATCTCCCAAGAGGCGTCCCGGGAAAGAAAGAAGCTTTTTTGCTAAATATATGAAACAAATGCCATGGCCGCGTAGTTTGGATATTATGGGCATTAACTGTGGTTTTTGCGATTGTAACGGCATTTCGAAGGTGCTATAATAGACGACAAGGCAACTAGCAGGGGGTTAACATGCAACAGGTCAGCGGAAATATTCAGATCGAGGCAGCAGTCAGTCCGGTCATAAACTACAGCATGCACAGAAACCGCATTCCAGTAGTGAAGCGTGTGAGGATAATGAACGAAACGGCGGAGGACATGCTGGGAGTTAACCTGCATGTTTCCACGCAACCGCCCTTTGCCGACACCTACAGCACGGCGATTGCCCGCATCGGATGCGGCGAGATGATGGAAATCGCTAATCTGCCGCTGCAGGTGAGCGCCCAGCATCTGGCCAATATGACCGAGGGCTTCCCGGCGATGATGCAGTTCATCCTGGAAAAGGATGGGCAGGTGCTTTCGCGGGAGGAGCTGCCCGTGGATGTGAATGCTTACGATGAATGGCCCGGTGTGCTTGCCTCGCCGGAGCTGCTGGCAGCCTTTGTCACCCCAAACGGTTTTCAGATAGCTGAAATGTTGCAGATTGCCTCCAGGATAATGGGGGAGTGGACGGGAAGCGCCTCGCTGGACGGCTACCAAAGCGGCGATCCCAACCGTGCAAAACAGCAGGCGGCCGCCCTGTACGAGGCGGTAAAGTCACTGGGGATAGGCTATGTGGTGCCGCCCGCCAGCTTTGAGGAAGGGGGCCAGCGCATACGCCTGTGCGACGAAATCATAAAGGAAAAGTTGGCCACCTGCCTGGATCTTGCAGTCCTTTTTGCGAGCTGCCTGGAGGCCATGGGTTTGCACCCGCTGATAATTATCACAAAAGGCCATGCCTTTGCAGGGCTTTGGCTGGAGGAGAGAACCTTTCCTGAGATGCTCCAGGACGATGTCTATGCCCTTAAGAAGCGAACTGCCAGCGGGGTAGACCTGCTTTGCGCCATTGAATGCACGGCAGTGACGGCGGACGGCACAACCTTCTGCGAGGCTGAGAAAATGGCCCGCGAGCATCTTTTCGATGAGGAAAAATTCGTGCTGGCCCTGGACATAACCCAAGCCAGAGCAGGTGGCATAAGGCCTCTGCCCCGCAGAATAATGGGAAAAGAGGGCTGGGAGCTCACCGGCGATGAACAGGCGGATTCCCCACCTGCGCTTCCCGGCGCGATAGAAAGCGTGGATGACACCACTTTCGCGGAGCAGGAAAAGCCGACGAAAATTCTCCAGTGGGAGCGCAAACTGCTGGATCTCAGCCTTAGAAACAGCCTTTTGAACCTTCGTTTGACGAAGAATGTGATGCCTTTGCTGTCCAGCGACATCTGCGCGCTGGAGGATGCTCTGGCAAGGGGAGAGGATTTCACCATCGCCCAGGCGCCCTCCGGATGGGAGGAGACCATAGCTGGCATGAACAGCTATGAGCTTTCGGGCCTTGAATCTTCAAAGAATGAAATATTAAAACTGGAGCTTAAAAACCGCAGGCTTAGAACCCCTCTGGGGCAGGCGGAACTGCTGAGTACAGTCACAAACCTTTACAGAAATGCAAAGGCGTCCCAGGAGGAGACGGGCGCAAACACTCTTTACATGTCAATGGGTCTTTTGAAGTGGTATGAGACAAAGGGCAGCGGCAGACCCAGATATGCGCCGCTGGTGTTGATTCCGGTGGATATCGTCAGAAGATCGGCAAAAATGGGCTATGTGCTAAGGCTGAGAGATGAGGAGCCACAGATGAACATCACCTTGCTGGAGATGCTCCAGCAGGATTTTTCCATAAACATCGAAAACGCAGACCCGCTTCCAATGGATGAAAATGGCGTGAACATGAAGGCGGTTTTAGCCCAGGTGCGCCGGGCCATAATTGATCAGAGCCGCTGGGATGTGGTGGAAAGCGTGTTTTTGGGCATATTTTCCTTTTCACAGTTCGTAATGTGGAATGACATCAGGAACCGTAGCGGAGACCTTCTTAGAAACAAAGTCGTTTCAAGCCTTGTTGAGGGCAGGCTTACCTGGGACGCCCAGCCCATCGAGGGAAACGGCGAGGAACTGGAGGATGACGTCTTCTTGCCCGTCAGCGCCGACGCCTCTCAGCTTGTGGCCGTGAAGGCCGCCGGAGAGGGCAAGAGCTTCGTGCTGCACGGCCCTCCGGGAACGGGGAAATCACAGACGATTACGAACATAATCGCAAATGCGCTGGCCCAGGGCAAAAGGGTGCTGTTTGTGGCGGAAAAGATGGCGGCGCTGTCGGTGGTGCAAAGGCGCTTAAATATGATCGGCATAGCGCCGTTCTGCCTGGAGCTGCACTCCAATAAATCCCGAAAGAGGGATGTGCTGGAGCAGCTTCGCCAAGCGGCTGAGACGGCGAAAGTAAGCTCTGCAGGAGAGTTCGAAGAAACCCTCAAAAGGTTGAAGGAAACTCGCATTGCGCTTTCCGGCTATGTGAAGGAGCTCCATTCAAGGCAGCTTTGCGGCAAGAGCATATACGAGCTGATATGCCTTTATGAGGACATAAAGGATGCGGCGGATGGCATCGCCTTCACCCAGGAGTTCGTGCAGAGCGCCGGCGTGGACAAGATCATCCTTATGGACGAAGCGGTTTTAAGGGCAGTTTCAGCCGCCAAAGAGGCTAAAAGGCTGCACTCCCACCCGCTCGCGCCGGTTAAAAGGCGGGAATATTCCCAGCAGCTCAGGCTCCAAGTCCCCGATGCCGTTGGCGCATATGAGCAAGCTTTGCTGACCATTGAGAGAACCGCCGCCGCCTTGTGCGAAAGCCTTGCAATTCCTCTGCCCCTGGAATATGAGGACTATAAAGCCCTTTTTGAAGCCTGCCTTTTGATGGTGAAGATGGATGTCTACCCCGCCGTGTGGATGGAAAGCGAAAACCTTGCCGATCTTTTGCAGGATCTTTTGATGGCAGCGAAAGCTGGAATTGAGGAAGCACGCCTTAAGGAGGATATGCTGAAAGTCTGGACGCTGGATGCCGTCAATCTGGACGCAAAGACTCTGCTTCAGGAGTGGAACGAATCGGGCGGCAAATGGGCGCTTCCAAAGCTTATGGGAATCGGTAAAGTGATGAAGGCAGTGCGGCCCTATTCTCTGGCAAGACCTCAGAAAGAAAACATGGCGGAAAGGCTGGCCCTTCTGGGGGAATATGCCGGCGCAAGATCGGAAATGGAGGAGCGAATGGAAGGCGTAAGGCCCTATCTGGAGGGCTTTGCGGGCGAAGACGGGCTTGATTGGGCCGGACTTTTGCAAAGAGCGGAGAGCCTTTTGCAGATATGGACGCCGCTACTTGAAATCTTTCCCTTCGCGGATGATATAAAAAGGCTGTGCATCAACGGTGATGCAATGATGCTGGAAGAAGACTATATTCAAAACTTTAGGAGAGTCAAAGCAGCCAGAGAGGAGCTGTACGGCCTGCTGATGCTATATCCCGGGGGAAGGGGGCAGGGTTCATCCGATGGCTTTATCATTCGGGAACAAAGGCTCTGCCAGCAGATAGCGGCCGGCCTGCCGGAGCTGCGCGAATGGATATTCTGGAATGCCGCCCGGGCCGATGCATTGGAGCTGGGCCTTGTGCCGGTAATAAGCGCCATTGAAGGCGGTATGCCCGCTGCTGATGTATTTGATGCTTACAGAAAAGCGCTGTATTTCCGCCTAATATACGACGCCATAGACCATTCCCCGGAGCTGAACGCCTTTTCTGGAGTTATCTTTGAGGAAAGGATAGCAAAGTTCAGGGAAATGGACAGGAGGATGGAGGAGATCGCCAGGAGGGAGATCTATTGCCGCCTGGCCATGCGCATTCCGGATTTCACCCGCGAGGCGGCCCAAAGCTCAGAGGTGGGAATATTGCAGCGGGCCATCAGGAACGGCGGCAGGGGAGTGAGCCTAAGAAGGCTTTTCGATATGCTGCCGCAGTTGTTGCCAAGGCTCTGTCCATGCATGCTGATGAGCCCCCTTTCCGTAGCGCAGTATATAGACCCTGCCCAGGAGCCCTTTGACATCGTTGTCTTCGACGAGGCCTCCCAGCTTCCCACCAGCAAGGCCGTGGGTGCGATTGCCCGGGGGCGCGAAGCCATAATCGTGGGTGATCCAAATCAGCTGCCGCCCACCAGCTTCTTCATGAACCAGTATTTCGACGAGGAGAACCTGGAGAGCGAGGACCTGGAGAGCATTTTGGATGACTGTCTGGCTCTTTCCGCGCCCCAGACGCATCTGCTTTGGCATTATAGAAGCCGCCATGAAAGCCTGATTGCCTTCAGCAACTCGCAGTATTATGAAAACCGGCTGCTCACATTCCCTTCGCCAAATGACAGGGTTTCAAAGGTGACATTGGTGAACCCGGGCGGCCACTACGACAGAAGCCGCACGAAGCAAAACCAGGCTGAAGCGGCAGCCATCGTTTTTGAGATCGTTGAAAGGCTTAGCGACGAGGAACTGCGGGAAAAGAGCATAGGAGTCGTCACATTCAGCAGCGTGCAGCAAAACCTTATCGACGACATGCTCAGCCGCGTGTTCGCCGAAAGGCCGGACCTGGAAGCGCTGGCGACGGAGGGAATTGAGCCTCTTTTCATAAAGAATCTGGAGAACGTCCAGGGGGATGAGAGGGATGTGATCCTGTTCTCGGTGGGCTATGGGCCGGACGAAAAGGGCAAGGTGACGCTGAACTTCGGCCCCTTGAACAGGGAAGGGGGATGGCGCAGGCTGAACGTGGCTGTCTCCCGGGCAAGACATGAGATGAAGGTGTTTTCCACATTGCGCCCGGATCAGATCGATCTTTCGAGGACTCTCTCCCAGGGCGTTGCCGGCCTTCGGGCATTTCTGGAGTATGCCCAGTCCGGTTTGCAGCCCAGAAGGGATTTAAACGGCGACAGCGCTTTGGGCATCGCAAGGCAGATATGCAAAGAGCTTTCGCACCTGGGCTATGAGACAAGGCGGAGCGTTGGCCGGTCCGGATATAAGCTGGACATATGCGTGATAGATCCCTCCCAGCCGGACGAATACCTTCTGGGTGTACTGCTGGACGGAAATACCTATAGACTGGCGAAAACCACCCGCGACCGGGAGTTGGCGAATATATCGGTGCTCGGCGGCCTCGGCTGGCGCATCCACCGGGTGTGGACGATGGACTACTGGGACAACAGCGCAAAGGTGATGGCGGGTATCGTTTCGGCGATAGAATCCGCCAGAGAGGAAAAATCGCGGCCGCAGAAAAGCGGCGGAGCAAAAAGGAGCCATGCATTTTCTCTGGAAAAGATTGCCGCTATGCCTGTCATAGTGAAGCCCGCAGAGGAAGCGGCGCCCATGCAAGCAACGGAGGCTTCTGAATACAGGCTGGCTCAGCTAGGCTCACAGCTTCTTTCGGCTGATGAATTCACCCTTCCTTCCAACCTGCCGGCAATAAAGGCGCAGTTTCAAAAACTTATATACAACGAAGCGCCAATAGCAGAGGAGTATCTTATCAAGCGCGTGCTTGAAAGCTTTGGGATATACCGCCAAGGCAGCAAAATCAGGGCCCGCGTTAATGAGGCCCTCTCGCATGTGAATGCTCACAGCACATATGACGGCGAAATGACTGTATACTGGAAGCGTGGCCAGGTGCCAGAGGATTACAAGGACTTTCGTGCCGGTGAAAGGGAGGCGAAGGATATCCCTTCCCAAGAGGCGGCCAATGCTGCGCTGGCGGTGCTGGCCCATCAGCTTGGGCTTTCAAGGGGCGACCTTGCCCGTGAGTGCGCCAAACTATTCGGTTTTTCAAGGCTGGCTCAGCAGGTGAGACAGTCCATGGAACGAGGAATAGACCTTGCAAAAGAGCAGGGGAGATTGCTGGTCGATAAAAACGATTATGTCACCCTGCCGTGATGGTTTCATCATGGGGCTGGCTTCGGGCTTTCGCAGAGAAGGCGGGGGCTTGGGCCAAAAGCACCGCTGCCAGCATCAGCAAGCAGCCTATTGCTTCCTTAAAAAGGAGGCTTTCCCCGAGTATCAGCCAGCCGCTGAGAACCGCAAAGACTGATTCCAGACTCATTATTATGGAGGCGACTGGGGCTGAAAGTTCTTTTTGCGCCAGTATCTGGAATGTGTATGCTAAAGCGCCGGAGATGACGCCGGTGTAAAAAAGAGGAAACCATGCACCGGCGATGCTGGTTATCACCGGCTTTTCTGTAAGCAGCATTAAGGGCAGCGATATCAGCCCGACAATAAGAAACTGAAGGCAGCTTATGGCGACAGGGTCTATTCCGCCTGAAAAGCGGTCCACCAGCAGAATGTGGGCGGCAAAGCAAAAGGCGCAGAGGATCACCAAAATGTCGCCGGTGTTCATGGAAGAAAGGGACAGCCCTTCCCTCACTGTTAGCAGATAAAGCCCCGCAAGGGCGATGACGGCGCTAAGCCAGATTATCCTCGGCGGCTTTTTGCCCAGAAGCGCACCCGCCACCGGTACAATTATGATATATATCGTCGTTAGAAAGCCCGCCTTGCCCGCAGTGGTGGAGACTATGCCGATCTGCTGCAAGGCCATGCCCGAAAAGAGGGCGACGCCGCAAAAAAGCCCAACCATGAGGGTCTTTTTGTCATAAATCTTTCTAAAGCTCGCCGCTGAAAGCCTTGCTCTCAGGGCGGTGTATATGAAAAGTATCAGTCCGGCCATGAAGGAGCGAATGCACAGGAATGTGAAGGGCTCGATATGATCCATGCCGGTTCTTTGCGCCACGAAGGCGGAGCCCCATATGAGGGATGTAAAAGTCAGCAGAAATGCGCCTTTTATCTGCGAAGCCCTGCGGGGCATTTTTGTAGTGTCGGTCATATTTTCTCTTTTCATTTTTATTCAAAACTGCTGGGCAATTCAACCAGCAGCGGCTGGCGATTCATGGCCGGCAAAACTTTGCTGAATAGATCTGCTGTTGAAATCTTGAGGCTGGACGTGTTTGCGCAGGGATGACAGCCGAAAAATTCCTCGCTCAGCAGGTCCTTGTCGATGACGAGGCGCACCTTTTGCTCTTTGTCGTGCAGCAGGCAAAGGACGCTGACAGCGCCTGGGGTGACGCCGAGATGCTCCGCCATGTGCTCCGGCGAGGCGAACGAAAGCCGGGAGCTTCCAGCCAGCTTTGAAAACACCTTGGATTTAAAGGGCTTGCGGCCGGGCATCAAAAGCAGATAGAAATTCTGCTTGTTGGCGGTGCAAAGGAACAGGTTCTTGCAGATGCCAATGCCCAGCAGAGCGTCCACGTCCTTGCAGTCATCGATGGTCATGGCAGGCTGGTGATCGATGCGCTTATACTTTACGCCCAAAGAATCCAGCAGCTCGTATGAGGCCATCTCCAGAGCGCTTCTGTCCTGTGGCTCGGGTTTTGTTTCATGAATAATGTAATCGGTCATTCTTCTACTCCTGCAAGTCTAAAAAAGAACTTCCCCGGCTCGAATCTGCCGGGGAAGCTTTTGCTTTTCAGCTAAATTTGTCTCCGGCTTTACCTGATGACATCCTTGCCGCCCATGTACATGCGAAGGGGCGCGGGAATGTTGACGCTTCCATCCTCGTTCAGATTGTTTTCCAGGAAGGCGATAAGCATCCTTGGTGGTGCGACGACTGTGTTGTTCAGAGTGTGCGCAAAGTAGTTGCCGTTCTCGCTGCGGATTCTGATGCCCAGCCTTCGCGCCTGAGCGTCGCCCAGGTTGGAGCAGCTGCCCACCTCGAAATATTTCTGTTGACGGGGGGACCAGGCCTCCACGTCGATGCTCTTGACCTTGAGGTCGGCAAGGTCGCCGGAGCAGCATTCAAGGGTGCGCACAGGGATGTCAAGTGTGCGGAAAAACTCGACTGTATACTCATAGAGCTTGTGGAACCAGTCCATGCTGTCCTCCGGCTGGCAGACAACTATCATCTCCTGCTTTTCAAACTGATGGATGCGGTAAACGCCTCGCTCCTCAATGCCGTGGGCGCCCACTTCCTTCCTGAAGCAGGGGGAATAGCTGGTGAGGGTTTGGGGCAGCTCGGCGGGATCGAGTATGTTATCGATGAATTTGCCGATCATCGAATGCTCGCTGGTGCCGATGAGGTAAAGATCCTCCCCCTCTATTTTATACATCATGTTCTCCATCTCAGCAAAGCTCATGACGCCTGTGACCACATTGCTTCGGATCATATATGGAGGGATGCAATAGGTGAAGTTTTTATCAATCATGAAATCACGGGCATAGGAAAGAATGGCGGAGTGGAGCCTTGCGATGTCGCCTTTGAAGTAATAAAAACCGTTGCCGCTGGTCTTTCTGGCGCTGTCAAGGTCAATGCCGTTCAGGTTTTCCATGATCTCCACATGGTAGGGGATTTCGTATGCGGGCACAAAGGGCTCGCCATAGCGCATAACCTCGACATTCTCGCTGTCATCCCTGCCCAGGGGAACACTGTCGTCGATTATGTTGGGGATCAGCAAAACGCGGCTGCGGATTTCGTCATCCAGCTTGTTTTCAAGCTCCGTGAGCGCTGTGATCTTGTCGCCGATGCCGGAAATTTCCACCTTGACTTTTTCAGCTTCGTCTTTTTTTCCCTGGCGCATCAGCCCGCCGATCTCCTTGCTGGCCACATTGCGCTGGTTGCGAAGGGCCTCAACTTCGGCCTTGGTCTCACGCAGTCTTTTGTCCAGGTCAATGATTTCATCAACCATGGGGAGCTTGCTATCCTGAAATTTTTTGCGCATGTTTTCTTTTATCAGTTCCGGGTCTGTGCGAAAAAGCTTGATATCCAGCATGTTATTTCCTCTTTTCGTGTTGATTTTTGAGCAAGTAAAAATAAAAAGCCCTGCGTCCACATGGGACGAAAGACTGCGCGTTGCCACCCAGTTTGATCTGCCTTTCTTTATACATGAAAGACAAAACCTTCTCGATACGCTGTATAGGGCGAACCCTTCCGGCTCTTCGCCGGCCGCTGAGGAAGTGGATCAAGCGCCTTTGCTGCCGGCTTGCACCTGCCGCCGACTCTCTGAAAGCAAATTTACGCCCTATGCTTCCCTGATGCGCGTTGCTGTTGCTGATTATTATAG
>JBNRMR010000038.1:0-4420 GCA_050309705.1 Christensenellales bacterium
CCTGTTGCATATAAAAAAGCCCTTTCTGCAGAAGTTCCAGTAGGGCTTTCTTTCCAAAGATTGCAAAGTCTTATGCCTTCACAATTTGCGCCTTCCCTTCGGCAAGAACCGCAAAAAGCCCTATCCCCCGCGCACTTAGCGCAATAATAATAAGGCTGATAAAGTTCCTAATGCTAAAGGGTTTTTTCGTCATCTGGCAAGCTACCTCGCTAAATTGCTTCTGTGATTATCCCACATCACAACTCTGATGTCAACTGTTTTTTAAAAAGAGCCGTCTTCATTCCTCTTTGACTCAAAAGCCGATATGGTCCAGGAACATTTGTGTGGCAATGCGCCAACACTGAACATCATGGCCCACGCCGGGAATCACATGGTGTGAATAGTTGAAAGGGTTGCCTTCAAGCCCCTTAAAGAACTCCGGCAGCACCGTCTTTATGATCTCGTATTTCTCCAGCTCGCCATGGGCATGGAAAACCGAGGGCAGGGGCCTGCCGCTTTTAAGCAGTTCCTGCGCCTGATGCTTGACGCTGTATTTCGTCTTTGTCAAATCCCCCGGGCCGAAGTTGGCCAGCTTTTCCATGGGCGGCCTGCCGGTGAAGTCCACATGGCCCTTGTCGCCCGCGGCAAAGGGCCCCGTCCAGCTGAACAGCTCGGGGTAGGAAAAGGCCACATGGAAAGCGCCGTAGCCGCCATTTGAAAAGCCGGAAACAATTGTGTCCTCCCTCTTCTCCGAAAGGATGGGAAACATGGAGCGCAGCATGGGCAAAAGCTCCAGGCACAGATATGTGCAATACTTTGGCCCCATGTGCATGTCCACAAAGCAGGAGCGGTGGACATTGGGCATAATGACCGCCATATTCCTCTCCCGGGCAAAGCTGGCCATCCCCACGTCTATGGCTCCGCTTTGCTGGTCGCCGCTGCCCCCGTGCAGGAACAGAAACACCTTCTTCTTTTCATCCGGGTTTTCAAGCTCATCAGCCTCGGGCAAAAACAGCCAGACATCCTCGTCCATGCCCAAAACCTGCGAATATATATGAAGCTGCATGAAAGCCATGGCCTAGTCCTCCTCTCTTTGGGCGCCCAGCCAGTCGATGACCTTCCTTATGGCCATATCGCCATATTCCCAGTCATGTTCGCCCTCGGTATCATAAAACTCATTTGGTATGCCCAGGCCGTCCAGATGCTCCTTAAAGCTCAATGCGGACTGATAAAAGCCGTCGCCGTGGCCGCAGGTTAAAAGAATATCGGGCATATCTGCGCAATCCCCGCCCATCCCTGCTAGTTTGTTCGCTGCAATCAGCAGGTTATCGCTCCCGGAGGCGTATTTTTCATAACCGCCAAAAATCCAATCGGGCTTAACCGTTAGATCATCTCTCCCGAAAAACAGGGCCATGTCAGTCACCGGGCTTATGGCCGCCACCTTTGAAAAAACCCGGGGCCTGTTCAGCGCAGCGTTCAACGCGCCGTAGCCGCCCATGGATATCCCCGCGATATACCTGTCCTCCCTCCGCCCGGAAATGTTGAACCATTTCTCACAGATTTCGGGCAGCTCCCGGGTGATAAAGTCGTGGTAATTGGAGCCTGTTGTCATGTTGGTCCAAAAGCTGTTGTGGCCGTCGGGCAAAATTACCGCCATGGGAACCCTGTTCATATAGCGCTCCAAAGAAGTGTTGCGCAGCCACTCATTACCGCTTCCGCCAAGGCCGTGAAGCAGATAAAGAGCCTTGTAAGGCCCCCGGTGTTTAACCGCGCCTTTTCCGCCCTCGGGGTTATGCTGGGGCATGAGCACTTGAAAATCCACCGGCATTTTAAGCTGCTCAGACCTGCAGTGCACCTGTATCCAAGCCATGGTAACCTCCTCAATCGTTCTGCAATATCAGTAATATTATACCATCTTTTCAAGAACTTAACAGTGTAAACCTTAATCCATCCCCTTGCCGTTTTTGTAGAAATTTGCTAACTGCGCTTACTTGCTTTATGCTATAATGTATACACGATGAAATTCAACGGGGAGGAACAACTATGTTTTCAGTTAAAAATGGCCCTCTGCAGGATTTTTTCCGTGGAGAATCGCTCTGCACTTTTTCCGCCGAAGCCGTCCACATAATCGACGATTATAAGTCCGTATGCCAACCCTGCTTCCTTGGATGGGAAAGCGAGGATGGAGTCCTTTTCTCCAGCGCGCAGGACAGCGGCATACTATTTAAATATGAAATTGAAGACCGGTCGCCCTCCTCGTTGCGCCTGCGCCTGAGCGCCTACAATTCATCCGAAGGTCCAGTGTACATTGAAAAGCTGAGCCCCTTCGTCATAAATGACAGCGCGCTATCCCTTGGAGCCAGCAACAGTTATGAGTGGATATTCTACCGCCAGGGCAGGCACAAGAACGACCTTCCCTCCGTCTGCTGCCTGGGAAGGGACGACGCAAGCTTTTCCGATGCCCTTTCAGCCCTGCAAGAGACCGGCGGCATGGGCGACAAGGCTTCCGACAACGGCGGCTTGACCCTTGAAAGCGATAGCCTGACAGTCATAAAGGGCAGCCCCGACAGCGACGAGAACCTGGTTGTCACATTCGTGACCGGCGCTGAGTTTATGGTCCGGTGCGCGCTTGTGCTGAATGATGACTCGCACTTTTACCGGCTGGAGGCAAGCTCCATTTGCAATATAAGGCTGGAACCGGGGGCAAGAGCATGCAGCGAATGGGTGGAGATTTCCTTCGTTAGCGATGTGTTCGACAAGATTGAGAGCTTTGCAAAGGAAAAGGCTCAGCTTTACGGCGCCAGGAAAAACAAGCTGTTTAATGGCCCGCCTTCGGTTTACTGCACATGGTATTACTATGGAAAAACGGTCTCAGAGGAAGATGTTCTGGAAAACCTGGAGGAAATCAAAAGCCGCGGCCTGCCCTTTGATGTCTACCAGATTGACGACGGCTGGGAAAACTGCTATGGAGACTGGCATTCAAACGAAAAATTTCCTTCCGGCATGAAGGCCCTGGCGGATAAGATCAAGTCTGCGGGGCTTATGCCCGGAATATGGAGCAGCCCCATCAACGTCCATGAGAGCGCCTCCGTTTTTAAAGAACAACCCCATTGGTTTCTTTACCACAATGACGGCAGCCCCTGCCTTTTCCTGATGAATGGCAAGGCCTACCGCGTGCTTGACATCACCCACCCACAGGCCGTTGCCTGGGCCGCAGACATATTTAAGACCCTTCGCCAATGGGGTTATATGTATCACAAGCTGGATTTCACAAGAGCCGCGGTGATACAGGAAGACTGCATTTATCATGACGATAGGATCCCGATGGCCAAAGCCTACCGCGATGCTGTTGCCGCAATAAGGGAAAGCATGGGCCACGACGCTTATTTCCTCATGTGTGGCGGGCTTTATGATCCCCTTATCGGCATAGTGGACGGCCAGCGCTCCGGCTCCGACACATTGAGCATGTGGAGCCTTACAACCATAAAAGCCGGCAAGGCCGCACCCTTTACAATAAAACAGAGTGTTTTGCGCTACTGGATGAACTTTTGGTGGGATAACGACCCCGACTCGCTGATGGTGCGCCGACAAAAGGAGAGAACCCTCGGCCTTAACCTGACCTATGGCCTTTTAACCGAGGACGAGGTGGAAACCAGCGCCCTTAACCAATACATGTCGGGAGGGCTCATCTGCTCAACTGAGCCTCTTAAGCAAATCGATGACGACAGACTATATGCCCTTCGGCGCATAATGCCGGTCACTCGAACAAAGCCCATTCCAAGAAGCATGTTTTCTGCAGAAAGATACCCCTCTTTGGTGGACGTTGAAAACGAGGGCGGCAAGTGGCACACGCTTTGCTTCATAAACTGGTCTGACAGCAGCCCTATGCTATGTGAATTCATACTCAACGGCGATGTGCTGGGCGATTTCTCCTGGAAGCACCAAGAGTTCGTCGTTTCGTCCTACGACGGCTCGATATGCGTCGATCCCGCTGTTTATGGCCAGAAAATACGTCTGGGGCTAATTCCACCCCACGGCTCCATGCTGGTAAAGATAATGCCAAGGGAACTCCTGCCCGCCATAATAGGCACCAACGGCCATTATTCAATGGGCGGCGAGGTTGACAGGCTTGAAATTTTGGACGGAGAACTGCTCTTTGAGGTGAAAAATCTATATGACTATCCTTCATTCTATAAAATAAGGCTGCCGGAGGGCCTGCACACCGGAAAGCTACCAAAAAACGTCTGTGCCAGAGGGCGGGATATCACTGTGTGTTTACCCGAAAGAGGCGAATATAAGCTGCGCATTGCGCTGGCCGATGAGTGAGCCGAAGAGTCTGCGCCGGCCTCTCCCTCCGCCCGGGGGGCGGTGCTGGGTGCGGCGCGGCCCCCCGCGCCCACCGCCCCGCCCCGCACGCGCCCCCCCGCCCGCCCCCGCTCGC
>JBNRMR010000039.1:0-4691 GCA_050309705.1 Christensenellales bacterium
TGGCTGCTTCGCGCAGATCCTCGTTGGTGCTGGCGTCAATTACGTCAATTCCTCTGCTGTCGGTCTGTTGAGCAATTATCCTTCGGATATCGGAGTAGCGTGGAGGAGAGAAGGGATCCTTCACTGCATGACTCTTTTCAAGGGGTACACCGTCCACATATTGCACTCCCCCAATTGTCAGCCGCCCGTTGTCTGGGTAGGCGGGCAACAGGGGTAGCCTTTCAAGTTCAAGGGCATCCATGAAAGCTGAAAGCTCAGCGCCAATATTGCCCCGCATCACAGAATCAATCTTCTTGTAAAAATGGGTGAAGCCCTGTTCTTTTGCGTCCTTCACAAGGCTATAGACCGCTTCGTAGGCGGCTTTTGGGCTGGCACTTCGCGTGTCTGTGTCTATTACGATCACATCCGTTTCAGCCACCAGCCTGTCTGAAACGCAGGCGGATATTCCCTCGTTTGTGAACTGCACACCCGTGTCCAGCGCGCCCGTGTAGTCGTCCGTCACCACCAATAGCTTCATAGGCCGCCTCCGGGGGCTTTGCGCGTCATCTGCACAGCCATTTCGATGGCCTCCACCATGCTGGCCTCGCTTGCGCGGCCCTCCCCGGCCCGGTCAAAGGCCGTGCCATGATCCACCGATGTGCGGATTACCGGCAGGCCCACAGTCGCGTTCACTCCGCTGACTTGGGAATAATTGCCCTCCCCCCCACCGGACTTAAAGCCCAGGAGCTTCACTGGAATATGCCCCTGGTCGTGATACATGGCCACAACCATGTCAAACTCCCCTGCTGCTGCCCGGACAAAAACCGTGTCCGCCGGGAGCGGCCCAAGGGCGTCTATTCCCAAGGCCCTGGCTTCTTCGATGGCGGGGATGATATCGCTCGCTTCCTCGGTGCCGAAAAGGCCGTTTTCAGAGGAGTGGGGGTTAAGCCCCGCCACTGCAATTCGGGGGCTTTCAATGCCCATCTGCCGGCAGGCGTCGAGCCCCAGGCGGATAACCTTCATCACCCGTTCCTTTGTGGCCCTTTTACAAGCCTCTGCCAACGAAACATGGGTGCTCACATGTATCACCCGAAGGTTTCCGCTGGTCAGCAGCATTGCATAATCCTTCGTGCCGGTAAGCTCGGCAAATATTTCAGTGTGTCCAGCGTATTTATAGCCGGCCATGTGGAGGGCCTCCTTGCTTATGGGCGCCGTCACCACCGCCTTAATTTCGCCGCTTAGCGCCAGCTCTATTGCCCGGCGGATATACCGGAAAGAGGCCTCCCCTGCTGCCGCGCTGACCTTCTTATATTCAAAGCCGTCCTCAAGCAGCGCAAGGTCTATCAGGTTTATGACTTCATCAGACTCCAAGGCATCCGCAGGCTTTTCGCAGATATGCATGCGCAAATTGTGCCCGGTTATGCGCAAAGCGTCACTTATGGCGGCCCTGTCACCTATAACCACCGGATTGCAGATGGAGTGTATCGATTTTCCGGCAAGGGCCTTCACAATCACTTCGGCGCCTATACCCGCAGGATCCCCCTGGGTTATTCCTATTGTTGGCAGCATTATGTTCACCTGTATTTCAGTTGTTTCTTTCCACTACAGTTTAGCTCTAGTTAAATACATATGCAATGCATTGATAGCTCTAAAATGAAACAATTTAGTATTTTGCATACATTAATTTGACACTTGCCATAAATTGTTCTAAAATAAGACAGGTGTGATATCGCTTTAGAATATATGGATGAAACGGGTGATTTACTTGGGCAAAATCAGGATACTCGGCATTGGGCCATATGAAGGCCTGTGCGATCTTTTGACCAACTGCGCAAAGCTTTTCCCCGACGTGGAGATGGACGCCCACATGGGTGACTTGGCCGAAGGCGTTCGGATCACAAAAAAGCACAGCGGACAATATGATGTGGTCCTTTCCAGGGGCGGTACCGCGGAACAGATCGAAAAGGAGCTTAGCGTGCCGGTGGTCAGCATCGAGCTTTCAGGCTATGATATGCTCAGGACCATACGCCTGGCGCAAAGCTATGGCGGCAAGGTTGCAATAGCTGGCTTTCCCGGCATCACATCGGCAGCAAAACTGGTGTGCAGTCTTCTGAAATTTCCAGCGGACATCGTCACATATGAGGATCCTTCCCAGGTGGACGGATGCCTTTTAGACATAAAGCAAAAGGGCTACGGCCTAGTGGTTGGCGACACAGTGACAATCACAAAGGGAAAGCAGATTGGCATAAACGGAATACTTCTTACCTCCGGCGAGGAAAGCGTCATAAGCGCCATAAAGGCTGCGCGCAAGTATCACAGAAGGCTCAGCGCCATGCGCAGCCGCATCAGCGCCCTGGAAAGCGCCCTTTCCCAGTCTGAAAGCGAGTATTGCGTTATGGACGAGAGCGGGGCATCGCTCTATCACAACCACTCCGATCATAAGGAAAAGCTTGCCGCCACCTTTTCGCGCCTGCTGCCCAAAGTCATGGCCGAACGCAGGGCGAAGGAGCTGATCAAGGGCGAGGATGGCTCCTACTTAGTTGAAGGAAAAGCGGTGGACTGCTCCGGCCTTCGCTGCGCCCTTTTCGAAGCGCGCCCCTATGTCCTGCCGCCGGGGATATCCGGCCTGGTGTCATCAAGAGCCCCCGGAGAGGGCAATTTTCTCTCCCTTGACGGCATGGTAGCGGCCACTCCGGCAATGCAGGCGATAATCAGCCATGCCCGGCGCGCCGCCAGCACCGCCCTTCCTGTTTGGATAAGAGGCGAGAGCGGCACCGGCCGCGACACTTTGGCATATGCAATCCACAGCGAAAGCCCCGGCAGAAACCTGCCCTTTTTGACCGTCAACTGCGACGAGACCGATCCCAGAGCATGGCAGGCGATTTTGGAAAGCCCTGAATCCCCTCTGGGTGAAAGGGGCGGCACCGTCTATTTCAGGCACATCGACATGCTGCCCCCGGCAATGTCCTTCGAGCTGGAAAAATATATCCGCCTGACCTCGCTGCACACAAGGCTCAAGCTGATAATATCCTCCTACTCCTGCGCGGAAGACCTAATACGAAGCGGGGCCCTGACGGATTTTTCCTATAAAGTCCTGGCGACCCATGAGTTCGGTCTTCCCTCCCTGAGGGAACGCGCCCAGGAAATTCCGAGCCTTGCCAGCATCGGCCTGAGCCGCTATAATGTCCATTTCGGCAAGCAGGCCGCCGTGTTCGAGGACGAAGCCATGGACCTGCTTTGCGCTTATGACTGGCCCGGAAATATAGATGAGCTGAACAAGATTCTGCGGGAATTGGTGCTTATAAACGACTCCTCCGCCGTTTCTGCCGCTCAGGTGGAAAATCTGCTTCTCCTGCGCCGCCGCGGCGCCGCCAGCGCGAGATCCGGCGGCTTTGACCGGGAGAAGACTCTTGAGGAAATTGAAAGGGAGATTATTCTGGACACATTAGCCCAGGAAAACTTCAACCAGACCACCACCGCTAAAAGGCTTGGCATAAGCAGAAGCACTCTTTGGCGCAAACTGCGAGTTCAGCCCAATTAAAAGCCGCCCTTGTCGTACGCAATGTTTGGGCTTATACTTGAGCTTGAAAAAAGCATAATAAATAACAAATACTAACGGAGGGTAAGCAAATGAGTAAACCATGGTCCCACGGTCCCTTAAGTGTTTCCCATAATAAGCGCTATCTGACAAATGGAACGCAGCCCTTTTTCTGGCTAGGAGACACCGCCTGGCTGCTCTTTGAAAAGCTGAGCCTTGAAGAGGCCCGCAACTATCTAATCAACCGCCGGGACAAGGGCTTTAATGTCATCCAGGCCACCCTGGTCCACACCATACAAAAAGAGGGCGAGAACTCTGTCTGTCCCAATGGCCTTCCCAGGCCTTTCCTGGAAGGCGACTTTTCCCGCCCCGATCTTGACGGCGGCTTCTGGCAGAACGTGGATGCCATCGTCCGGGAGGCGGAGAAGCTGGGGATCTACATGGCTCTTTTGCCCAGTTGGGGCAGCATGGTCAAAACCGGCCGCCTGAACGAAGAAAACGCCGAGGGCTATGCCCGCTTCCTGGCGAATCGATACGGAAATTGCGATAATGTGATCTTCCTTGTGGGCGGAGACGTGCGCGGCAGCGATGGCTACGATGTTTTCATGAAAATCGGCGGAACTCTGAAGGATGCTTGCCCGCAAAGACTGGTGGGCTTCCATCCCTTCGGCCGCACGACATCGTCCTTTTGGTTTGACGACGCCTCCTGGCTGGATTTCAACATGTTCCAGTCCGGCCACAGAAGATATGACCAGATGGATCTGGGCTCCTGGGATGATAACACCGCCAAGGAGGGCTTCTTCGGCCAGGACAGTTGGCGCTATGTCCGCCGCGACTACGAGAGCAAGACGAAACGCCCAACTCTGGACGGCGAGCCCTCATATGAGCAGATTCCCCAGGGCCTGCACGACCCCAAGGAGCCCTATTGGGAGGATCACGACGCCCGCCGCTATGCCTGGTGGTCTGTTCTGGAAGGGGCCTGCGGCCACACCTTTGGCCACAACGCCATCATCCAGTTCTACAAGCCCGGCATGGGCAGGCCCGCTTACGGAGCAAAGTCCTACTGGTTTGAAGCCCTGCACGATCCGGGCGCAGGCCAGATGGGCCATATGGCAAGCTTCATGAACGCCCTGGATTTCACAAGCGGCGCCGTGGACGAAAGCCTGCTGGCAAG
>JBNRMR010000040.1:0-12924 GCA_050309705.1 Christensenellales bacterium
CGGTAGCCCTCGACCGGTATTACGCGTAGCTTTAGTAAATATAACGCTTGCTGTTTGTCAAAAAGAACTCAAAGAGGTATTGCATTATGGGTATTGCGCTTGCGAATTTTATCGCTCTACGGCCGGGCGTCCGTTCCGCCGTAAAAGAACGATGAGCCGGGCCATAGGGATCGACATAGGGACCACCACTCTTTGTGGCTGTGTTCTGGACGGCGGCAGCGGCAAGCTGCTGGAAGTGGCCTCTGTGCCCAACCGGGGCGCGATGCCCGCACGCTTTCCCGGGGAGGATTGTCAGGACCCGCAGATCGTTTTAGGGGACGCTCAAGCCCTTTGCCAGCGGCTGGTGAAGGCCTGCGGTGCGCCCGCAGCCTTGGGCATCACCGGGCAGATGCACGGCATCGTCTATGTGGACGCCCGGGGGATGGCCTGCTCTCCGCTGTACACCTGGAAGGACGGCAGGGGCAACTGCCGCACCGAAAGCGGGGAAGGGGAAGGCTATGTCCAGCGGCTCTCACGGCTGACCGGCTATCCGCTGGCCACCGGATACGGCGCCGTCACCCACTACTACAACACAATCAACAATCTAGTGCCGGAAAATGCGGCGTCCTTCTGCACCATTAGCGATGCGCTGGCTCTGCGCATTGGCCGGATTTCAAAGCCGAAGCTGCATCCTTCAAACGCCGCCAGCCTGGGGCTGTTCGATTTAAAGCGCCGCGCATTTGATGCGACTGCCATCCGTATGGCCGGGATGGATCCGTCACTATTCCCGGAGGTGCTCGCTTCGGATGAGCCCATTGGCGATGGGCTGGACGGCGTTACAATACTGCCGCCGCTGGGGGATAATCAGGCCGCGTTCATGGGATCGGTGAGGGAAGCGGACAGCGCTTTGTTGATCAACATGGGTACGGGCGGGCAGATAAGCTGCCGGGCTCCGGGGTTTATGCGGGCGTCTGCCGGAGAGCTGCGTCCCTATGCAGGGGGTGACTATCTTTGGGTGGCTTCCGCTCTGTGCGGGGGCCGGGCCTACGCTTTGCTGGAGCAGTTTTTTCGCCAGGTGGCGCGGGGCGCAGGCGCGCCGGAAAAGCCCCTTTATGAATGGATGAACGCCCTTGCCGGGCAAACTTTTGATTTGGCCGAGCCGTTGCGGATACGGACCGCCTTCGACGGCACGCGCGACAACCCTGCACAGCGGGGCGCTATCGAGGGCTTGGGCGTGGATAATTTCACCCCCGCGCATTTTGTGGCCGGGGTATTGCAGGGCGTGGTGGATGAGATTAGCGATGCTTATGGAAAGGTGGAGCAGATGCTGGGAAGGCAAGCGACATCCCTGGTGGTTTCCGGGAATGGGCTGCGCAAAAACCCGGCGTGGCGCGCAATGTTCGAAAAGCGGTTCGGAATGCCGGCGCTCATTCCTGCCCACCGCGAGGAAGCCGCCTACGGCGCCGCGCTATATGCACTGGTGGGCGCGGGGGAATTCAACAGCATTGAGGACGCACAGCATATGATTAAATATACCGCTATATGAAGGACGATGAATATGAGCAACACACGCGCAATTGATCCAAAACTGACGCGCCACCCCATTTTTTTTGAACGCAACCGGGTTTTCCGCGTTTACAGGGGCGGCAAGCTGTTTCATGACTTTTTCTGGGACAATGCCGGAGATCCGCCGGAGGACGGCCATCTGCCGGAGGAATGGGTTGCCTCCGATGTTAAGGCAATGAACGCCAAAAGCCGGTATCCGAAGGAGGGAGTTTCCCGGGTGCGCGGCACGGAGGTCTGGCTTGATGAACTGATTGCCGCTTACCCCGGCGAGATGATGGGCGCAGGCGCGTCGCTGGAGGTGCTGGTTAAGCTGCTGGACAGCGCCATACGCCTGCCAGTGCAGGCCCATCCCGACAAGGCTTTTTCAATGAAGCATTTTCAATCCAGCCATGGCAAGGCGGAGGCCTGGCTGGTGCTGGCCACACGGCCAAATGCCTGCCTGTATATTGGCTTCAAAGAGAAGATGGACAAAGATGCTTTTATGCGGGCCTGCCGGCGCAGTGAGACTGAAAGGGACCATCTGGAGGGGCTGTTGAACCGGGTGGAGGCCAAGGCTGGTCAGCTATATTTCATGCCGGCCGGCATGGTTCACGCCATCGGGCCCGGTTGCCTGATTTTGGAGGTGCAGGAGCCCACCGATTTCACGATGCAGCCCGAAGCCTGGTGTGAGGATTACCATCTGAGCCCCTTCGAACAGACCCTGGGTCTTCCCATGGAAACGGCCATGGACTGCTTCGACTTTTCCCTCTACGGCGAAAGAGCTTTGCAAGCGGCGCGTAAAAAGCCCCAATTGCTGGAAAAGCGTGAGGGCGCCTTCCAGTGTGAGCAGCTCATCGGCCCGGCCGACACGGACTGCTTTTCGGTGCGCCGCTACCGCCTTGAAAACGGCGCTCTGGAGGGCCTTAAGGGCCCGGCGGTCTACATAGTCACCGAGGGCAGCGGCCTTTTGAGGGACGGCGAACTGGCGCATTCACTCAACCGGGGGGACTATTTCATGCTACCGGCCTGCATTTCCGGCGCTTGCAGCGTCACTGGCACGCTGGAGCTGGTCAGGTGCGATCCGCCAGGTGCATAAGCGCCGCTCTACACTACACAATTTAAAGAGGAGAAACGGCTATGAAAAAGTTACACATGATCGGCAATGCCCACTTGGATCCCGTATGGCTGTGGCGCTGGCAGGAGGGCTTTCAGGAGAACAAAGCGACTTTTCTGGCCATGGCAAATCTGCTGGACGAATACGAAGGCGTGATGTTCACATCCAGTTCGGCACAGTTTTATCAATGGGTGGAGCGGAACGCCCCGGCTCTTTTTGAGCGCGTGAAGAAGCATATCCAGGAGGGGCGCTGGGTGCTGTGCGGCGGCTGGTGGGTGCAGCCGGACTGCAACATCCCCTGCGGAGAATCCTTTGCGCGCCACGCCCTGATAGCGCAGAATTACTTTCAAGAGAAGTTTGGCATTACCGCCCAGGTGGGCTACAATGTGGACAGCTTCGGCCACAACGGTATGCTGCCCCAGCTTTTGCGCCTTTCCGGCATGGACAAATATGTCTTTATGCGCCCAGGTCCCCACGAAAAGGAATTACCGGGGCGAAATTTCATCTGGGAATCGCAGGACGGTTCCCGGGTGACGGCCTTTCGCATCCCCTATACATATTGCGCCTTCGCCGATTTGGAAAAACATATTCGCACCTGCGCCGAGGAGATTGACCAGGACAGCGGCATGATGATGTGCTTTTACGGCGTGGGCAACCATGGCGGCGGCCCTACGCGGAGCAATATCGATACAATTCGAGCGCTTGAGGGTAAGCTGGAGGATACCGAGCTGATCTTCAGCGATCCCAACCGCTATTTTGTCGATCTGGCAAAAAGCTGTGCGGAATTGCCCGTGGTGCAAGGCGATCTACTACACCATGCCAGCGGCTGCTACAGCGCACATTCGGGCATAAAGCGCATGAACCGACGGGCAGAACATGCACTGCTTCGCACCGAGCGTTTCTCGTCCTTGGCGAAAATGCTGGGGAAAAGCGCCTATCCCGACGCTTTGGATGAAGCGTGGAAGCTGGTTTTATTCAACCAGTTCCACGATATACTGGCCGGGACATCCATTAAAAGCGCCTGCGACGACGCCGTCCATCAGCTTAGCGAGGCTGTTTCAATAGCCGATCGCGAGGAAACCTATGCAACGCAGGCCCTATCCTTCGCCGTAAACATTCCCCGGAGAGAGGGCGCGCTGCCGGTGGTGGCGTTCAACCCCCATGCCTGGCCGGTGGACGCTCATGTGGAAGTGGAAAGCGGCGGATTCAATAATCCAAATCAGCTTAAAACCCTGAACTTGCGGGTGCTGGACAGCGGAGGAGAGGCCCTGTCATGGCAGTCCATTGCGCCCGAAGCCACATTGAAGAACAGCGTGCGCCTGGTGTTCCCAGCCCGCGTGCCCGCCATGGGTTACGCCACCTTCCATATTGTGCCGAATGAGAGCGCCGCAGACGCAAGAGCGCAGCATGGGCCTCGTGCTCTGGAACCCGGCGTGTTGGAGAATGAGCAGGTCCGCCTGCAATTCGATATCGGCAGCGGCGGCCTGGCGTCGTTTGTGCATAAAGCCACAGGGGCTGAGCTGGCCGGCGGAGCCCTGGCCGAAGCGGTGGTTATCGAGGACCGCAGCGATACATGGAGCCACGGCGTCACGCGGTTTGACAAGGTAATAGGCCGCTTCGAGGCTGTTTCTGTTAAAACAGTCGAATCCGGCCCGGTGCGCAGCTCGGTGCGGGTCACTTCGCGCCATGGATGGTCCACGCTGGTGCAAACCTTCACCCTGTATGAGGGCAGTGCAGATGTGCATGTAAAGGCCAAAGTGAACTGGCAGGAACAGTTCAAGTGCCTGAAGCTGCGCTTCCCGTTGGCGCTGAAAGAAAGCGAATTTACCCGCGAAATCCCCTACGGAATTGCGGTTAATGGCGCTAACGGCGAGGAACAGCCCATTCAGCGCTGGATGGATATCAGCGGTCGGGCCCCAAATGGCGCCCAAGCGGGGCTTTGCGTTGTCAATGACAGCAAATACAGCGCCAGCGCCACCGGCAGCGCCATGGATCTGATGGTTCTTCGCAGCCCGGTGTATTGCCACCACGATCCCCTGGTGCTGCCTGAAGATACCTCCGGCTATGAGTTTATGGACCAGGGCCCGCAAAGCTTTACCTATATACTGGCGCCCCACGCAGGCGGCTGGCGTAAGGCGCAGGCCGTGCGCAAGGCCTGGCAACTGAACATGCCGCTGCTGGTAACTCAGGAAACATACCACGAGGGCTCTTTGCCCCAAAGCGTTCAGGGCATAGAGGTTAGCGCCGATAACGTGGTGGTAAGCGCCTTGAAGCAAGCGCTGGACGGCGACGGCTATGTGCTGCGCATACATGAATGTGAGGGGGAGAGCGCTGACGCCCGTATCCGTTTGCCGCTTATAGGCTGCGGTTTGACTGCCGTTTTGAAACCATGGGAAATCAAAACCTTCCGCATTCGTCAGGCGGGAATAGCCGGTGATGCATCGTGGGCGGAGGAAACCAACCTGCTGGAATGGCCGATGGAAATGCCGGGCAGCGAGAAATGAGCGCCATCGCGAAGAAGTGAATGGCAGAAATAACAGAAAGAAAAACGAAAATAAAAAGGCCGCATTAAAGCAGCCTTTTCATTTTTCCTATAACTTTTCTATAATCTTAGAACTTTTCGCAGACAATCTCAAAGAATGCCTGGGGATGGTCGCAAACGGGGCAAATGTCGGCAGCTTTTACTGCGAAGTGGATGTGCCCACAGTTAGCGCAGCGCCATGCAACGACTTCGTCCTTCACGAAAACTTTGCCTTCTTCAAGGTTTTTCAGCAAGGTCAGATATCTTTCCTCGTGATGCTTTTCAATATCCGCCACAGCGCCAAACAGATAGGCAATCTTCTTGAAGCCCTCTTCCTCGGCAACGCGCTTGAAGTCGGCGTACATCTCGGTCCACTCGTAATTTTCGCCGGCGGCGGCGTCCTTCAGGTTCTCCTCGGTGCTGTTGATGCCGTCAAGAAGCTTGAACCAAATCTTGGCGTGCTCCTTTTCGTTGCCGGAGGTCTCCTCAAAAATCTCGGCGATCTTCTCGTAGCCATCTTTTCTGGCTTTGGAAGCGTAATAGCCATATTTGACTCTCGCCTGTGATTCACCGGCAAATGCGGCCTTCAAATTCGCTTCTGTTCTTGATCCTTTAAGTTCCATTCCAATTCCTCCTGTTGAATATTATTTTTGAAAGGGGCTATTATTTGTATGTCAAGAGTATAGTTTAACGGATAGCCCATAGATCTATTAACAATAAACGTTATTGATTATATCACAGAAATGCATTTTGTCAATACAACAAGGAGCGCGCCATGCATACTTTTACTGCTGTAATGTTTTTCGCCGCCGGATTGGCAATGATAATAAAGGGCGGTGATATATTCGTTGAGGCCGCAAGCGCTATTGCCGAAATGACGGGCATTCCTAAAATCATAATAGGAGCGACCATCGTCAGCATGGCGACCACACTGCCGGAGCTGCTGGTTTCATTGATGGCCACGGCCCAGGGTTCGGTTGATTTTGCTGCCGGCAACGCCATCGGCTCGGTGAGCGCCAATCTGGGGCTGATACTGGGCATATCGCTTACGGTTTTGCCGGCCCGTGCTGACAGAAAAGACATGCTGAGCAAGGGCCTTTTGATGATCGCCTCTGCGATGGCGCTTTGCCTTTTAAGCCTTGACGGAAAGCTGACGGCGCGCGATAGCGTTTTGATGCTGGGTTTGCTCTCCTACTTTATATATATAAACATAAAAAGCGTGAAAAATCAAGGCTCTTTTGGTGGGGAGCGGCTTGCTGCAAGCAAAAAAGAAAAGCGGAATATTCTGATTAAATTTGCATTGGGTGCGGTGGGAATAGTCTGGGGGGCTCATCTTCTGGTTGAAAAGGGCGAGGAGTTGGCACGCATTATGGGCATACCGGAGAGCATAATTGGCCTGACTCTGGTGGCGGTGGGCACTTCGCTGCCTGAACTGGCGACAACGCTTTCGGCCATTCGCAAAAATGAGTCCGCCCTTTCGGTGGGGAACATTTTGGGCGCAAACGTCATTGATCTTTGCCTTATTTTGCCTGCATGCTCCATCTTGGGCGGGGGGAAACTGGCAGTTTCAAGGGCATCCGCGCTGATTGACATACCCATGACCGTCGTTCTTATGGCACTGGCCGTCATTCCCGCGCTCATATCAGGAAACTTCCATCGCTGGCAGGGCATTTTGATTATGGCATTATATGGCACTTATATTGCCATTTCGATCTATGCTTCCTGAGTTTTTCCAGAATAATATCCACAGGCCGCGACCATAATATGAGCGGAGGCGAGAGAAATGCACAATGATTATAAGCAAAAGATCGAATGCGCCGTTACTTCCTGTTCTTACAACAACAAGGGATACAACTGCTCGCTGGAAGCCATAAAGGTGCTCCCCTGCGAGGATTGCCACAGCGGCAAGTCCGACGAAGAATCCATGTGCGGCAGCTATCGCAGCAGAAGATAAGGCGTCGGAGTTTTTAATCGATCTTAACGCCCCGACTTTCGCGCTTACAGCGCGGAAAAGAAACAAGCGCATTTTTGCGCTTGTTTCTTTTCATATGTGCGGCAGGAAGCAATGCGCCAGGGAATAAATTGCTAAAAGCAGATGATTGATCTGTTTTTAGCAGGTCATGCTCCGCTTAACTATGGAATTCATGAGGATGGTTTCCGGCTGGAGCTATAAAATGCAAATGATTTAAATGTTGAGCTATGGAAAGCCAAAAGGCGGATCATGCCTTGTTTTTAATAGGTATAGTCAAAAAGCGTTAAATTAAAACAGCAGGAGAAACCGAGCCTGCTGTTTCAATTTCAAAAACATGTCAGATCATGCGTTTTTGGGCCTTGCGGCTCTGCGGCGCTCGTGGATGTCCAAAAGGCGCTTTCGCAGACGGATGCTTTTTGGCGTCACCTCGATAAGCTCATCGTCGGCGATGAAATCAAGGGCAAATTCAAGGGTCATGGGCCGCACAGGCTGCAATCGCATTGCGTCCTCTGCGGCGGCACTGTTGCGCATGTTGGTGACCTGCTTCTCCTTGCAGACATTTATGTCCATGTCGTCGCTTCGGGCATTCTTGCCCACCACCATGCCTGCGTAGACCTCCTCACCGGGGGTGACGAAAAGCTCGCCCCTCTCCTGGGCGTAGAAAAGGCCATAGCGCATGGCTGTGCCTGCCTCCCAGGCGACGATGCTGCCGGAGATTCTGGTGATGATGTCGCCGCGATGTCTTTCATAGCTGTCAAAGATGGAGGACATTATCCCTTCGCCCCTTGTGAGGGTCAAAAATTCGCTTCTATACCCGAAAAGCCCTCGGGAGGGAACGGTAAACTCGATGCGCGTCCGCTCGCCCACCACCATGCTTTCCACCTTGCCCCTGCGCTCGCCCAAAGACTCCATCACTGCGCCCATATGAGCTGACGGCACGTCAACCAGCACTCTTTCGATGGGCTCCATCAGCTTTCCGTTTTCCTCTTTCATCAAAACAACCGGCTTTGAAACGGCGAACTCATAGCCCTGTCTGCGCATATTTTCAATAAGCACGGACATGTGCAGCTCGCCTCTGCCGCTGACTTTGAATGAGTCGGTCAGGTCGGTGTCTTCAACCCGCAAGGAAACGTCGGTGAGGGTTTCCCGCACAAGTCTTTCCCGAAGATGGCGTGAGGTGACGTATTTGCCCTCCCTGCCGGCAAGGGGGCTGTCGTTCACTTTGAATGTGACGGCGATGGTGGGCTCCGATATCCTGATGAAGGGTAGCGGCTCCACGGCCTCCGGCGGGCAGAGGGTATCGCCGATGTGCAGCTCTGCAAAGCCGGAAACGGCTATGATGTCGCCCATTTTTGCCTCCTGCACCTCAACGCGCTTTAGGCCGTCAAACATGTAAAGGGTGTTAACCCGCTCCGGCTGGGGCGTGTCGTCCCTAAGGACGTTGGCCCTTACCGCCATCATTCCCTTGGAAAGGCTGCCGCGCTCAATGCGGCCAATTCCCACCCTGCCCACATACTCGTTGTAGTCGATGGCGGATATCAGCGCCTGGGCAGGGCCGCCCAAATCCCCCTTCGGTGCGGGGATATATTTGAGGATGGTGTCAAAAAGTGGGCGCAGGTCCTCTCCCAGATTATCCATGTCGAAAGAAGCGTTGCCTTGTCTGGCGGATGCAAATATGAAGGGGCAGTCCAGTTGATTTTCCCCTGCACCAAGATCAATTAAAAGGTCCAAAATCTCGTCGATTACCTCATTGGGCCTTGCGTCCTGGCGGTCGATCTTGTTTATGACCACAATCGCCCTGTGGCCCAGCTCCAGCGCCTTTAAAAGCACAAAGCGGGTTTGGGGCATTGGGCCTTCGAATGAATCCACCAGCAAGATGACGCCGTCCACCATCTTCAGCACACGTTCAACCTCGCCGCCGAAATCAGCGTGGCCGGGGGTATCCACTATGTTTATCTTAACGCCTTCGTATTCAACGGCGGTGTTCTTGGCGAGTATGGTTATGCCTCGCTCCCGCTCGATATCGTTTGAGTCCATCACCCGGTCCATCACGGCCTGGTTTTCTCTGAACACGCCGGACTGCTTTAGCATTTCGTCCACCAGCGTGGTCTTGCCGTGGTCAACGTGGGCGATTATCGCCACATTTCGTAAATCATTCCTTGTGGTAAGCAAATTATTCTCCTTTGTAATCCATTCATGGCTATCTTTCAGCCACGTCCGTCAGCTCGAGGCCATCATTGTTTTCAAGAGCCCAGTGGATGCTCCAATCGTTCTCAAATAGGAGCACATCTCTGTCCCGCCTATCCACACCGCGCTTGGTGGAGGATATCAACCTCAGCTTGTCTGGAGGGACGGCGGATTTGGCTATCCACCGCACATGCCTGAAACTGAGCGGTTCGATGCTGGCCTCAACGCCATACTCGCTTTTTAACCGGTGCATGAGAACGTCAAACTGCAAAACGCCCACCACGCCTACGATATAGTCCTCGCGGCCGGTGCCGACATATTTAAACGTCTGCACAGCGCCCTCCTCGGCAAGCTGGGTCACTCCCTTTTGAAACTGCTTGCGCCGAAGGCTATCCAGCACCCAGACCCTTGAAAAATGCTCCGGTGCGAAAAGGGGGATGCCGGCATATTTTACGCGCCTGCCGGTGCAAAGGGTGTCTCCCAGGGCGAATATGCCCGGGTCAAAAAGGCCGATAATGTCGCCGGGGTAGGCCTCATCCACGCCCTTGCGCTCGTCGGCCATAAAGCTCTGGGGCTGGGCGGGTTTTATCATCCTTTCGGCGCGGGCATGCCAGACATCCTCGCCCCTTTTGAAGATTCCGGAGCAGACCCGCATGAAGGCGATCCTGTCCCTGTGGGCGGGGTTCATGTTGGCCTGAATCTTAAATATGAAGCCAGAGAAATCCGGGCTTAAGGGGTCGATCACTTCTCCCTCGGCCTCTCTGCCGAAGGGTGGGGAGGTGTACTCGATGAAGCGCTCCAGAAAGCTTTCGACACCAAAGTTGTTCATGGCGCTTCCAAAGAACATGGGGGAAAGCTCGCCGTTGCGGACTCTTTCAATGTCGAACTCGTCGCCCGCTCCGTCTAAAAGCTCCAGCTCCCCTTCCAGCCTTTCAAGATAATGCCCCGCGAGCTTTTTCTTGGCTTCGCTGATAGAAACGCGCTCCACCTGCGCCTGCTTGGAGCCGTGCCTTCCGCCGGAATACAGCTCCACATGACCACCCTGGCGGTGAAAAACGCCCTGAAAGTCACCGTCGACGCCTATGGGCCAAGTGATTGGGCAGCAGCGTATTCCCAGCACGCTCTCGATTTCGTCCATCAGCTCAAAGGGATCCCTTGCGGAGCGGTCCATCTTGTTCACAAATGTAAAAACGGGAATTCCCGCTTTTTTGGTGACGTTAAAAAGCTTTATGGTCTGTTCCTCCACGCCCTTTGCACCGTCGATAAGCATCACGGCGGAGTCCGCCGCCATAAGCGTGCGGTATGTGTCCTCGGAAAAGTCCTGATGGCCAGGGGTGTCCAGTATGTTTATTCGGCAGCCGCCAAAGTCAAACTGCATCGCCGAGGAAGTGACGGAAATTCCCCTCTGCTTTTCTATCTCCATCCAGTCGCTGGTGGCATGGCGGGCGGCCTTCCTGGCCTTCACTGAGCCGGCAAGGCGGATTGCGCCCCCGTAGAGCAATAGCTTTTCCGTGAGGGTTGTCTTTCCCGCGTCCGGGTGCGAAATTATGGCAAAAGTTCGCCTTCTTTTTATTTCTTCGGATAATGATCTTTCGATATCGTTCATTTGCATTTTTATCATCCTTTGTCTAAAACCTGCGCTAAAGTCAGTGTATCATAGAACGCAACGCTTAATTATATTATAAACACCACAGCTAGGTCAATCCCAGCGGGAGGGGAAATCCGTGCATATTTTGCGAAGGCCCGGCGTTTTTGTAAATAAACCCACCTGTTTTGCATATAAGTAGAATGAAAACGGGTCAAAAGATCAAATGGCTTTGCGGGGGATTTACTAAATGATCATACAAACCGGCGTCAAAACAAAAAACGCAGCCAAAAAGCGGAAAAAGAGCGCTGTCGTCATCTCCTTGGTTCTTGTCGCGGCGTTGATAAGCGCTGCGGCCCTGCTTTCCGGCAGGCTTCCGCCTCGCCCCAGGGAGGATTTGCTTTCCCGGCAGCCCCCGGTCTATGAAGGAGTAATAGAAATTTGGCTTTCTGAAACCTTTCAGCCGGGCAAGGGCAGCTATCATCGCTGGCTTTTGAACAGCGCCGCCATATATGAAAGGGAAAACAGCGGCAGCTTCATCGAGTTGAAGGTGGTGGCGCCGGAGGTGGCAAAAGGGCTGATTGCCCTGGGTGAGGACCTTCCCGACGCAATCATATGTTCGGGAGGAGTCATTTCAAACGCGGAGCTTCTGCTGGCGCAGGAGGACTTGTGGGGCGTGTTGCCTGCTTTTGTCGAAGCTGTCAGCGAAAGCGGTGAAGTTTACGGCATTCCCATATCCGCCGGGGCCTATACGATACTTTACAATAAAGACAGACTTTTGCAGGCAGGAATAAGCGGGCAGGTAACGGCAGAAAATATTGGGGGACTTTATCAGGGAGCATCCGCCAGACCCAGACGCAGCGCATCATATGCCATAAATTGCCCGAAGACGGAATACATTTCCTATTCCGTGGCGCTTTTAAGCATGATGGATTTGCTCCTGGTTGACGCAGCAATTCTTCCGCCCAATATATTCACAGTCGAAGGAAAGTTTGTCTGGGCTGACTTCGTTCTGGAAAAAAGAAGCGCCGCATATGCAGCCACCCAGAAGGAGGTCTTTCGTATAAGGCAGTTGGAAGCCGGCAACAGCGCCTTTCAATGGCAGGTGCATCAGCAGCCATGTCCATACACGGACCAGCTTTTGTCGCTGCATATATTTAAGGCCACGGCAAAAACTGAAGAAAAGCAAAGGGCCCTTTTGCTTTTTGCGGAGATTTTGCTTAGCGAACAACGGCAGAAGGCCCTGTCGGACATTGGCGCTTTCAGCGTGCTGGACGAGTTCGATTATATCTACCCACCCGCAAGCGCAATGAATATCATGGAGGAGGGGCTGAAAAGCCCGGATCTTTTGGTGCCCAACATGCTTTCGTGGAATGCAAGCGCTCAAAGGATAATCGGCGCAGAGGGCAGCGGCAAGGATGCGGCTGAGCGGCTGCAAAGCCTTCGGTATTTACTTGAAAATATTAACCTTTTGGAGTAATATATATATTAGGTGGAATTGTCATAGAGGTAGCAATGAATAATGATATCATTTCCCATATTCAAAGGACATTCCAAGGCATTCACTTCGATGGAACCCTTTGTAAGGACGTCCCTTTAAAGAAATATACAACGTTTAAAATTGGCGGAAACGCTGCTGCTCTGTTGAATGCGGCCAGTGCAGGCGATATTGAAAAGGCCGTCAGCGCAGCGAAGGAAAAAGACATACCGTTCTTCGTGATGGGCAACGGCTCCAATGTCCTTGCAAGAGACGAGGGCTATGAGGGCATTGTGATAAGGCTTGCAAAGGCCATGTCCCAAATAAGCGCCGAGGGGCCGGTGCTCCATGCAGGAGCGGGGGCCTTGTTGTCGCAGATATCAAACGCCGCCCTGGGCCGCTCCCTTACGGGCTTCGAGTTTGCAGGGGGAATACCCGGTAGCGCCGGGGGCGCTCTTGTGATGAACGCCGGAGCTTATGGCGGGGAGATGGAGGATGTGGTGGTGGGGGCGAAGGTGGTCCGCGGGGGTGAAACGGTCTGCGT
>JBNRMR010000041.1:0-20074 GCA_050309705.1 Christensenellales bacterium
TTGGGCAATGGGGAATGCCCACCCTTGCGTATAGCAAGCGCAGGTAGTCGTATATTTCGGTGACTGTACCCACGGTGGAGCGGGGGTTTTTGGCGGTGGTTTTCTGGTCGATTGATATGGCAGGGGAAAGGCCGTCGATATAATCCACGTCGGGTTTTTCCATCTGCCCCAGAAACTGGCGGGCATATGACGAGAGGGACTCAACATATCTTCGCTGACCCTCGGCGTAGATTGTGTCAAAGGCAAGGCTTGTCTTGCCAGAGCCGGAAAGGCCGGTGAAAACCACCAGCTTGTCCCGGGGGATTTCAATGTCGATGTTCTTAAGATTATGTTCTCTTGCGCCTTTTATAAAGAGCTGCTTCATGCGCGTGCTTACCTCGCTACGAACAAGTATTCGCATAATTATAGCATGGAGCGTCATTTTTTGCAATAATTTATATTCTAAAGGAAGATTTTACCGAAAGGCGCAGAAAAAGCGCTATCTTGCTTTTTCAAGCCAGTCCTTTGCCTGTATGAGCCAAGGATGCGGATATAAAATCATGCCGTTTTCAAGGACATAGTCGATATAGGCAAGGGCGGCGCGGGCAAGGGAAGTCTCCAGGGCGGAGCTTACGGCGCTGAAAAAGGACGGCGTGCCGTCCTGATCCCAGGAGAGCTTGTCCGCGATGAATAAGACCAGATCATATGGGGAGGGGCTGGCCTTCAATGTGGTATGGCATTCGATGGCTGAAAGCGCCAGGGGATTGCCGATATTGAAAAATTCCCTGGCGATCACGGCGGAAAGCCTCTGATGCAGCAAAGATAGATAGCGCCTTTCCGCCTCGAAGATGGGCCAGCCTGCCATTAGGGCATAATTCATCATATCGCCGGGCTTCATTATGGCGGAGATATCGTGCAAGATGGCGGCCCCGGCGGCGATCTCGGCGTCAAGGCCGAAGCTTACGGCAATTTGCCCGCTCGTATTAGCGACGTTTTCGCAGTGGAGCAATGTCTTTTGCTTGCCGTTTGCGGTCAGAAGGCTGGCGGTGTCGGCCATTAAATCTCCGGTAAGAGAAATTTCATATATGTAGGGCCAGTTTGAAAGCTTAAACATATTTTCCTCCGAAAAATTTCCAGGGATTGGGCGGACGTTTTCTTTATTATCGCAGAGAGATGGGAAACAGACAATGTAAGGCTGATAATTTGTCCCATTTTTCTTCCGGTTTTGAGGAATGGCAAGGGGTGAAAGGCGATATATTATAACTGAGAAGTAATGCCGCGAAGGCAAAAGGAGCGATTTTATGGAGAGAATAAAGGGAGTATTGGCGCAGGTTACAACTCCGTTCAAAGAAAACGAGGACTTGGACTATGACGCCTTTGCCTTCAATATGGAAAGGCTCAACAAAAGCAGGCTGGAGGGCTGCGCACTTTTTGGACATGCGGGCGAGGGCCCACTGCTGAGCGGCAGCGAGAAGCTGGAGCTGGTGAGGATCGCCGCGGAATACATGGAGTCCAAGAAGCTTCTGATGGCCTGCACGGGCATGGAATCCGCCAGGGGAACGGTTCAGCTTACAAACAGATGCGCAAAGTTGGGCGCAAGCTGCGCTTTGGTGGCGCTTCCCACAAACTATATATGCAATGGTGATGGTGCGGCAGCCATGGCCTATTATTTCCGTGTGGCTGGCGAGAGCGACATCCCCGTGATGATTTGTTTGGATGGACTTTCAGGAAACATCGGCGCGGAGGTGGTGGCCAGGCTGAGCAGGCATCCAAACATAGCCGGAATGTTGGACGGGGGAGGAGACATGGCCCGCACAGCCACATTCATGCGCTATGCCGAGCCCTCGTTCCAGATCATAGCGGGGGATTTTGGTTGCTGGTATCCCGCCCTTGCCATGGGTGTACGCGCCCTTCTTTCGCCATTGTCGGCTATTTTTCCGGATGAGACCGTCCAGGTGAGGGAGCTGTTCCACCTTGGAAACTGGGGCGGCGCCTTTGAGCTTTTCCAGCGCCTATCGCCGCTTAATGCAGCCGTCACAAGGGCTTATGGCGTGGCGGGGCTTAAACATGCGCTTGAAAGGGCCGGGGGCAAAGGTGGATTCGTTCGCAGCCCTGTTTTGGGGCTGGGGGAAGAAGAAAGGCAAAGAATCAGCGCGATTTTTGACGGCGCTTTTCAAACCCAAAGCGATGTGCTAGAATAAAAGTCAAAAAGTGACGTGAAAAGGGGAAATTCTCAGATGGAGATTAGCTTTGAAAAGATCGGCAGCTTCAGCCGGGGAATCCTCTTCAATATGCTTAAGGACGCCTATTCATTTGACAAAAGATATGAACAAAGCGAGACTTCCGGCTGGCGGGAGTGCGATGACTTTTTCTTTGACAACCCGAATATCGCAGATAAATACTGCTTTATAACCACGCTGAAAGGCGAGGCTATCGGCTTTGTTTCTTGGGACCCAAGAAGAATGCCGAAGCATGTGGAGATTGGTCACAACTGCATTGTTTCAAGGCACCAGGGGAAGGGTTATGGCAAGGCCCAGCTTCGGGAAGCGGTGAACAGAATTGCCCAAAGCGGGGCAAGAAAGATAATCGTCACCACCAACGATGACCTTATTCCCGCGCAGAAGATGTACGAGAGCGTCGGGTTTGTTATTCAAAGACGAAGGAAGAACAATGTTGTAGGCGATTTTGTGTTTGAGCATATCGATTACGTCCATTATTTGCAGTAAAAAAAGAACATGACAAAGCCGCTGGAGTTGCAGCGGCTTTTATGTTATATATCGTACTTTGCCACCTCGCAGTTCTTCAGAGAAAAGGAGTGCATCGACAGATAATCCAGCCCATTAAAATGGCGGTTTATCAGCCTTGACACAAAGCCATGACAGACTAACAACACGGCTTTCCCTTCGGCTTCACGGATCAGTTCGCTAAGGGCGGCCATCACGCGTTCATTGCACTGTCTGATGGTTTCACCGCCCTCAGGCGCGTCGTCGATTCCCCTTGCGCTCAGCCTTTCCCATGTCTGGGGATGCCTTAGCCGGGCCTCTTCTCTTGTCAGCCCCTCATAAACGCCCATGTTTATCTCCGAAAAGCCATCAATGATTTTCAAAGGCAGGTTGCGGCCATGATTGATTATATCCGCTGTTTGCCTTGCCCTTAGCATCGGGGAAGAAACGATATTGTCAAAATGAATGCCTTTAAGATCGAGGGAAAGCTGCATGGCCTGCTGAACACCTCTGTCATTTAAAGGTATGTCTGTGCTGCCGGCATAGCGGTTTTGCAAGTTGAATTCGGTCTCTCCGTGGCGGACGATATAGAGCTTCAAGGCCTATCCCTCCGCCTGAGTTTTCTCTTTTTCCCGGCGCAGCAGCTCCACATATGCCAGAAGGAAGGGTCCCACGCCCTTGGCGTCATTTTCAACGATGGGCTCGGACATGTAGTAGTCGTATGTGCCGTCGCGGCGGGGGTTGTCGTCGGGGCCAAGGCCCGCCACAAGGCAGATGCCGCCCAGGTTAAGGTCGCCGTCCACCTCGGTTAAATAGCGCTCACAGATGCCGTCAAAGGCCATTTCGCCCTTAAAGCGCAGCTCCTCGGGCAAAATTCCCAGGCGGATACCCTTGAATATGGCGTATGCCATGACGGCGGTGCCGCTGGTTTCAAGGTAGTTGCGCTCTTTGCCGCCCAGGTTCACCAGTTGGTACCACATGCCGCTCTTATCCTGGAAACTGAGCATTGAGCGAACCAGATCGCGGAAAATCTCCGCCAGAATATCGGCGTACTCTTGGTGAACAGCGTCGGACTTGTCGATTTTTTCGTATGTGTCCAAAAGAGCCATTGTGTACCAGCCGATTGCCCGCAGCCAGAAATACTTTGAAAGGCCGGTCTCCTTATCGCACCAGAAGGCGGTTCTGGAGGAATCATAACAGTGGTAGTAAAGCCCGGAGAGGGGGTCGCGCATTATTTCGTAGACGTTTTGGAACTGGCTGATGATGTCCGGGTAATTGGCGCAGCCATTCCAGCGGGTTTCATATTCGGCGTAGAAGGGCTGGGCCATGTAAAGGCCGTCCAGCCATATCTGGTGGGGATAAATCAGCTTATGCCAGAAGTTGCCCTCGATTGTCCTGGGCATGCGCAGCACATGCTTGTAGTAGATAAGGTCGATGGCTCGGCGGTATTTTTCATTGCCCGTGTAATCGTAAAGCTCGAACAGTGTCTTACCTGCGTTGACGTCGTCGATGTTATAATGCTCGAAGGAGTAGCCGACCACTGTGCCGTCCTCGTTCACCCTGCTGCTGGTGAAGCTGGCGCTAAACTTCAAAAAGCGCTCGTCCTTTGTGATTTCGTATAGATCCAAAAGGGCCTTTATCATGCAGCCGTCCACATAGTTCCACTTTGATTTCGCTCCCCTTTTCATGGCCTCCTGGTTCCAGATGGGATATTCAGGCGTGCTGTTTTCAATCAGCTTTGTGATATAGCGCTCGATCATCGGGTTCATAATCTCGCTCCTTTGTCTGTTTTATGCTTTCATTATAACCCGCGGGCAAGCAGCGCGCAATCAAAAAACCAGGTTGACAGCGTTGTTCTGCAAATTTATACTGGGCTTAGAGTAATCAAGAAAAATAGGGGGCTTTAGCTATGAATCGGTTTGAAAACGTGAATACGGTTATGAAAAAAATTGCCGGACATGGTGTGCCGGGGAGCAGCATCGCCATACATAAGGGCGGGGAGGCGCTATACGAGAGCTATCAGGGGATGGCGGATATCGAAGATGCAAAGCCGATAACTGAAAAAACGCTTTTCCGCATTTACTCCATGACGAAGGTTATCGCCGTGGCTGCGGCGCTTATGCTCTACGAGCGGGGCGAATTCCTTTTGACAGACCCGGTGGAGGAATACCTGCCACAGTTCAGGGGAATTCAGGTGAGCGACTGCGACTGGCAGGGCAATGTGTTTAGCCGCCCTCCCAAGTCCCCGCTGCTGGTGAAACATCTTTTCTCAATGACTTCGGGCGTTGTCTCCGGTGGTAATTCCAGCGAAACAAGCCGGGGTTACTCCAGCGGAGCCGCCCAGGCTCAAAAGGAGCATGGAGACGACTATTCCATCGCCCATTACACTGACGTCATCGCCAAAACCCCTCTGGCCTTCGACCCCGGCGAGCATTGGCGCTATGGCTCCAGCCTGGACGTGCTGGCAAGAATGCTGGAGGTCATCGCCGGCAAGACTTTTGGGCAGTTCTTAAAAGAAGAAATATTTAATCCTCTTGGCATGGAGGACACATTCTTCAAGCTGCCGGAGGAAAAAGCCGAAAGGCTGTGCAGCATGTACCGGGTGACGGATGCAGGGCTTCAAAAGGTCACCAACATGGACGGGAACTACCGCCCGGGCACAAAGATAGAGTATGCCAGCGGCGGGCTGATATCCTCCTTGGGGGATTACTCCCGCTTCGCTCAGGCTCTTGCCTGCGGGCATTGGAAGGGCGTGAGCATATTGGGCAAAAGGACAGTCGCACTGATGGCGCAAAACCAGCTTTCGCCCCAAGCTTTTAGGGACTTTCAGGAGAAAATGCGCCACTATGCCGGCTATGGCTATGGCCTGGGTGTGCGCACAATGATTGACACCTCTGCTGCCGGCAGCAACGGCTGCGCAGGGGAGTTCGGTTGGTATGGAATGGCAGGCTCCTGGATGCTGGTTGATCCTGCAAACGAGCTTAGCATAGTATACATGCAGCAGACATTGCCGGCCATGGAGGGCTATGTGCAGTCAAGGCTTAGAAACGCAGTATATTCCGCTATACAGTGAGAATGAAGAAAAAGCCCTCCTCCTGCGGTAATGGCAGGGAGGAGGGCGAGCGCCGCATTTTTGCTATTTACGGCGCATCTGAAGATCTGTATTTAGACGCTTATTTTCTTGACGGTCAGATATGCGCTCAGGCCAGAGCCAAGAAGCACGTTCAAAATGGTCGCACTGTTGATGGCAAGATCGACGACATCTCCGGCGGTTAGATCAATTAAAGAGCTGCCGCTAAAGAGAGTCTCAGAGCCAACTGAGAGTAAGCGGCCCTGATAGGTCGAAAGATCATAGGCGCCGTTTACTCGAACCCCTACGGATACGCCAATGGCCACCAGAACGGTGCTCGCGATCACCATATAGTTTACCTCGTAAGTTCCGGTTTCATTGATGGTGATAGTGTTGGTTCCCAGGGTTGTGTTGTCGAAGGGCATGGTTTCATCCAGCTCAATCTGGACATTACCGCCGCCGATTCCGATGTCTATGACCTGTGCAATGAGTGAGTAAAGACCGCCGTAAGCGGAAAGGCCGGAGGGGCCTGTGGGTCCTTCGGGGCCGGTTTCCCCCTGTATGCCCTGAATGCCTTGTAGCCCAGTGGGTCCAGTTGCACCAGTTGCACCTGTTGATCCTGTTGGGCCAGTAGCCCCAGTTGATCCGGTGGGGCCAGTTGCACCAGTTGATCCTGTTGGGCCAGTAGCTCCAGTTGCTCCGGTTGCTCCAGTCGGGCCAGTAGCCCCAGTTGATCCCGTAGGCCCTGTCACGCCGATGCCAGTTGCCCCGGTTTCTCCAGTGGGTCCAGTCGGGCCGGTTGCTCCTGTCGGTCCGGTCGGGCCTGTAGGTCCAGTGGGTCCTGTCGTGCCGATGCCAGTAGCCCCGGTAACTCCGGTAGCTCCGGTCGGGCCTGTAGGTCCAGTGGGTCCTGTCGCGCCGATGCCAGTTGCTCCAGTTGATCCAGTGGGTCCTGTAGGCCCAGTGGGTCCGGTGGGTCCTGTCGCGCCGGTGCCAGTTGCCCCGGTAGCTCCAGTTGCTCCAGTTGCTCCGGTCGGGCCTGTCGGTCCGGTGGGTCCTGTCGTGCCGATGCCAGTAGCCCCGGTTGCTCCCGTTGCGCCCTGAGCGCCTTGAGGTCCCTGTGGTCCGATGGGTCCTTGCGGCCCTTGAGGCCCTTGCGGTCCTTGCGGTCCGGTGGGGCCGGTAGGGCCGCCGGAAGGCCCGGTAGGGCCTATGGGACCCTGGGGACCTCTTGATCCTCGGGGCCCTTCATTGCCTTGGGGACCTCTGGGGCCTACGGGCCCTCTGGGACCCGGCCTGCAGCAAGCTCCTCCGATTCCTGAGCAAATATTACAGCAACCATGGGGATTGCCATGTTGACAACATCCTCTATTTCTTAGCAATTTATTCACCTCAGTTAAATTGGTTGGGAATATACCTATACAGGTATGCCCATAATCAATATATGAGTAGAAGCAAATAAAGGATAATGCCGGAAATTCAGGGGAATGGACTGACGCCATTGTGATTTTGTTGGCGCAACGCAAAAAAATCGACGAAATGGAGCGGCCATTTGCCGAAAAGGCCGGCTAATCACTCCTGTCTCCTTTGGACGATTCTTTAGTTCTTAGGAAAAACGCACGGTTTGAAAGGACGGAGGAGTCTGCGGGCTTAAAGGTTTCGGCAAGTTCGTTGAAGGCAATGGCCATGTCGATGTCGCCCATGTGCCAGTGGCAAAGGCTCAGTTGCAAGGCTGGTATATAGCCATAGCACTCCGGCATGACGAAGGCGCAGCTCTGGTCGTTCCTGTCGCATTCAAGGGCTCGGGCATACCAGTATGCCGCCTGCTTATAGGACTTTTGCACGAAGAAATGGCGGCCGATGTCGCAGCAGGTTTCCGCCCTGGGTAAGTCATATTCAAAGCTTTGCAGCAAAGCCCGCAGGGCCTTTTTTTCGTGTCCGGTTTCATTATGGCAGTAGGAAAGTATTCTGCAGGCGTCAATATTGTTTTCAATCCAGCCCTTGCCCTCCTTAAGAAAAAGTTCCAGTTGGACGGTGGCGTCCTCAAAGCGGCGGGCATAGTAGAGCTCGCGGGCATAGTAGAACCTGTCGCGGGGAGAGAACCCACCGCCCTTTTGAATCTGATTTTCGTATATATTAAGGTTGCGTCCGGGCTCGCCCTGCTTTTCCTTTCTATGCTCGATGGCAATATCAGCATAAACCTGCTTGCCAAAGGGCGTGATTGTTTCGTGGACGGCTCCGCTCCACAGGGCCAGGGGGCAGTTGCGCAGTATTCTTTCGCGGTAATATGAGAGGGTTGTGTTGCCGCTTTCGTCAAAGGCCACGTCATACTTGAGCATCACGCAGTCCACGTCTGTCGGCAGACTTTTCTTTAGCAGAATCAGCTTTTCCCTTGACTGAGGGGGAATCACATCGTCTGCATCCAGCCAGACACAGTATTCGCAGGAGGCCTTTGAGAAGGCGAAGTTTCTAGCGGCGGAAAAATCATGGATCCATTCAAAGTCGTATATTTTGTCGGTAAACTGGCGGGCGATCTCCTTTGTTGCGTCACTGCTTCCAGTGTCCACAATTATGATCTCGTCAAATATTCCCAGGGTGCTCAGCAGACAGCGACCGAGCACTTTTTCCTCGTTTTTTACTATCATGCATAAACTAAAGGTTGACATAGCATCTCCCCATTATAATATATTGCAAAAGAGGCAGTCTTCTGCCGGTGGTAAATACTATGATTTTTTTGAAACGCGGGTGATTGCGCAGGCAATCTTAAGACTGCGAGCAATGTGATAGCAGAGGTGAAAGAATATGCGGCTAAAGCCCCGGCAAAGCAAATGGCTTTGCGTTGCGGCAAAAGGCTATGTATGTTATCATATGGGCATAGAAAAAATTACAAAAAGGAGGAAGCATATGCGTTATAATCAGTTGGGCAAAACAGATATGAAGGTTTCTTCCATCACATTTGGCTGCTGGCAAATGGGCGGTGCGATGTGGGAGTTCACAGACGATGAAAACAACATAAACGCTGTGCGCAGAGCGCTGGACTTGGGCGTAAACTCTTTCGACACCGCTGAGGTCTACGGCGATGGCCACTCCGAGGAGGTGTTGGGCAAGGCTCTTGGCAGCGACAGGAAGAATGTGGTTTTGGCGACTAAGGTCGCCCCGGCAAACCTTCGCCCGAAGGACATCAGAAAGTCTGCGACGGACAGCCTTAGGCGCCTTAAAACCGACTATATCGACCTTTACTACATTCACTGGCCCAATGCAGGCCTTTCCATGGAGGATGCCATGGGCGAGATGGTGCGCCTTCAGGAGGAAGGGCTGATCCGGGCAATAGGCGCTTCCAACCATGACGTGGAGCTTTTGGAAACTATATCGAAAATTGGCCGTGTGGAGGCCATACAGCCCGAGTACAGCCTTTTGCACAGGGGCATAGAGCCGCGGATTTTGCCCTGGTGCCTTGAAAACGACGTCTCCATATTAAGCTATTCGTCCATAGCCAAGGGGCTTTTGGCGGGTGTTTTCCATGCCAAGGGAAAGGAGCGTAAGGGCGATGACTTTCGAACAGGCAGGCGGCTGTTTACTCCGGAGCATCTGGAGAAAGAAAGGCCGCTTATTGATCTGATGGACAGCATCAGCAAAGAAAAGGGAATAGAGATGTCACAGCTTGCCATCGCATGGCTGCTGAACAAGCCAGGAGTGACATCGGCAATAGTTGGAACCCAGAATGTGAAGCATCTTGAGTCCAACCTGAAGGCGGTGGATATCGGCGTGAGCGCTGAGGACATGGCGCGGCTGGACGATTTGAGCGCGAAGGTTCTGCATGAGATCGACGGTTCTCTGGGCGAGATCGCCGCGATAAGGCCGACTAATTAGGCACAGAAGATAAAAGTAATTTTGCATAACAAAAAAGAAAGACGGTGCTGCATGAGTAAATTTATACTGAAGGACGGCGTTTACCCGACCATGATCACTCCCTTTGGGGAGAATAACGCCATCGATTACGCTGCTTTGGAGGAAATGGTGGGGTGGTACTCCGAAAAAGGGGTCGCTGGGCTTTTTGCCGTGTGCCAGTCCAGCGAGATGTTTTTTCTTTCCCACGCCGAAAGGGTGAAGCTGTCAAAGGCGGTTGTGGACATGGCGGCCAAAATCGACAAAGGCATGCAGGTCATATCCGGCCATATTTCGGATGATATCTGCGATCAGATAAATGAGCTTAAGGCAGTGGCGCAAACAGGCCCGAAAGCGACGGTTATTATCACCAACAGGTTGGCCAGGGCCGATCAGAGCGACGATATATGGAAAGCGAATGCCGAGAGAATCCTGGAGGCGGTACCGGACGTGGTGTTTGGCCTGTATGAATGCCCCGCGCCTTACAAAAGGCTGATGTCGCCCGATCTGCTGAAATGGTGCGCCGACACCGGCAGGTTCGCCTTTTTGAAGGACACCTGTTGCAGTGTTCCCCAGCTTAAAGATAAAGCGGAGGCGCTGGCAGGCAGCAGCCTGAAGCTCTACAATGCCAACTCCGCCACCCTTCTGCATAGCCTTAAGATGGGCGCGGCGGGGTTTAGCGGCATAATGGCAAACATGCACCCGCAGCTCTATGTCTGGCTTTGCGACAATTGGGCGAAGGAGCCGGAGTTGGCCCAGGAGCTTCAGGATTTCCTGGGGGTATCTTCGTTGAGCCTTGGCGCATACCCAGTGGACGCCAAGCATTACATGCAACTGGAAGGCCTGCCGATATCCCTGGTGACTCGCACAAGGCCCAAAGAAGACCTGGGCGAGATGGAGATGCTGAACATGGAGCAGCTCAGGCGGCAGACCGCCCTTTGGAATGAACGGCTCTTTAAGTGAACCATGACTACGCAAAACCCCCGCGGGCATGTGCCTATCGGGGGTTTTTCTCCGAGAGCTGTTTACTCGTAGCGGTCTAAATCAGCGAAAAATCTTGAATGGGTGCGTCGTACAACTCAGCCAATGCAAGCAAAACGCTGATACGAATACTATACTTTCCCAATTCCATTTCCGAGATGATTTTTTGATGAATGTCCAATCCCATAGTTTGCAGTTTGGCGGCAACGCTTTCTTGTGATAATCCAGCTTTTTGCCTGAACTTTTTCAAGTTGTGTCCGATAGGAACATCTTGTTTCAATTTATTTTCCATGATATCCCCCAATAGAGTGTATAAACTCTATTGAGTTTCTCATATTTTCGTGCTATCCTTTAGAGTGAATACGCTCTGAATAGAAAATGAACCGATTGAAAAACTCATTGCCAACAGCGTATACAGTCAAATCGCGGCGGTGGAAGATGGCATTGCCAAAGTGTTTACTTACAATGAATAGCAAAACGGCATAGCCGAAAATGACCATGCCGTCCTTGCACTTTGTTCTGTGAAGTCCTGCAAAAAAGTTTGGGTCAAGCCTTTTCAAAGGCTTGGGGGGTACGGGGCGGAGCCCCGCAACGTTCATCTCCTTCGGGGTATCACCTTTGCAATTCCAATATAACATTTTGCTAAATCCTATATAAAAAAGTTTGGGTCAAGCCTTTTCAAAGGCTTGCGGGGTACGGGGCGGAGCCCCGCAGCATCGTCCCCCAACCCTACTTCGCCAGAAGCATCCTGTCGTTCGTGAGCTGCTTTTGGCTCTTTTGGGAGTACATCTCCATCAGCTGCGCCACAGTCATGTTCTTTCGCTCCTCGCCGGAGATATCGAGGATGATGCTGCCGCTGTCCAGCATTATGGTGCGGGTGCCGGTTTTAAGGGCGGACTGTATATTGTGGGTGATCATCATTGTGGCAAACGAGTTTTCAGCAACCACCCTTTCGGTTATCTCCATCACTTTTTCGGCTGCCTTAGGATCCAGAGCGGCGGTGTGCTCGTCCAGAAGCAGCAGTTTGGGCTTGCCAATGACAGACATCAGCAGCGAAACAGCCTGGCGTTGCCCGCCGGAGAGCAGGCCCACCTTTGTCTTGAGGCGATTTTCAAGGCCCATACCAAAGCGCGCCAGCTCTATTTTGAACATATCGATGCCGTCCTTGTGGACGCCTTTGCGCAAAGGATTGCCTTTTTTCCTGTAGAAGGCTAAAGAGAGATTTTCCTCGATGGTCATATCCGGAGCGGTGCCTCGCATGGGGTCCTGAAATATGCGGCCGATGGAGGAGGCGCGCTTATGCTCGGGCATATATGTGATATTCTTGCCGTCCAGAGTGATTTTGCCGGAATCCACCATGTAGACGCCGCTGATGCAGTTAAAAAGGGTGGACTTGCCCGCGCCGTTGGAGCCCACGACGGTGACGAACTCGCCTTCATTTAAATTGAGGGAAAGGCTGTCCAGGCCGGTTTGTTCGTTGACTGTTCCTTTAAAGAATGTGATGGAAGAGTTTTTGACCTCAAGCATCGGCATTGCGCTGGGCCTCCCTTCTGGTTTTTATCTGTGATATCTTAGACTTCGCAACCGGAAGCGCCAAGGCCAATGCCACGATCACCGCGGAGACCAGCTTCAGAGCGTAAGCGGGGAAAAAGTCGGTCTTAAGGGCCAGGGCGATTATGAAGCGGTAGACAACCGAGCCGAACACAGCCGACAAAAGCCCCACCCCCACGGATTTCCTGCCAAAGAAAACCTCGCCGATTATTGCGGAGGCAAGGCCAACGACCATTATGCCCACGCCGGAGCTGATGTCTGCAAAGCCCTGGTACTGCGCCAAGACCGCCCCGGAAAGGGCCACGCAGGCGTTTGAAACCGCAAGGGCAATTATCTTCATGGCATCAACGTCGATGGACGAAGCGCGCACCATGGACTCGTTGTTGCCCGTTGCGCGGATGCAAAGGCCCAGATGGGTCTTGAAGAACCATCTCAAAATTAGGAAAAGCAGCAAGCAGAATATTAGGGGGAGCAGCGTGCGGACCAGTTCCTTTTCCAGGCCAAGAAGGGCTATGGCCCGTGAGAAAATGGTTTCAGAGCCTATAAGGGTGAGGTTTGAGCGGCTGCCCAGCACATAAAGGTTGATGGTGTAAAGGCTGCTCATTGTGATGATGCCTGAAAGTATCGGGTGGATTGAAAGCTTGGTCTGAAGCGTTCCGGTGGACATGCCGGCAAGGGCGCCGCAGACCATCGCCAACACTATGCCCAAAAGGGGATGCCCGGCCACCGTCATGGCGGCGGAAACAGCCAGACCCAAAGTGAAGCTGCCGTCGGCGGTAAGATCAGGTATGTTCAGTATGCGAAAGGAAATGAAAATTCCCAGAGCAAGGAGGGCGTATACGAGCCCCAACTGCAAAGAACCTGTTATCAATGACATAAAATGGCTCCTTTACATAGTGATTGAATGGAGGGGCGGCTTCGGCTTCGCCGAAGCCGCCGGCGGGGAGAGGGCGCCGCCCTCTCCCCGCACCCCTCACCTGCCAAGGGATAATTCCCTTGGAACCCTTTGTCAGGGCGTTTGTGGGAATAGAAGCTTGGGGAAGGAAAGTTGCGCTAGTCCAGAATGACGGCCTTTTGCAGTATTTCATCGGAAAGCTCTGCGCCAATTGCCTCAGCGGTTGTCTTGTTGATGACCATTGTGAACTCCGAAAGGGTGATGGCGGGGATCTCCTCAATGGACTTGCCGGAAAGATATTCGTGAACCATGTCGGCGGTCATTTTGCCGATGGTGATGTCATCGGTGCTGATGGTGGCAAATGCGCCTGACGCAATCATAACCGCGGAGCTGCCGTACACGGGGATTTTCGCGTCCTTAGCTACTTCTGCAAGCTGGGGGAGGGCGGACTGAACCATTGAATCGTTGGGGATGAAGAAGGCGTCCACGCTGCCGATGAGGGACTGGGCGGCCTGCTGCACCTCGGAGGAGGCGGTCACCACCACTTCCTTATAGGAAAGGCCCACAGAGTCCATATACGCCTTGGCTTCTTCGATGGTGCGAACAGCATTAATCTCTCCGGCGCTGTAAACCAGGCCGTATGTCTGGCAGCCGGGAGTGAGCTGGTCTGAAAGCTTGAAGTTCTCCTCAACGGGGATGGCGTTGGATGTGCCGGTGGCGTTCTTGTCGGGCCTTGCCATGTCGCTGATGACGCCCGCCTGAACAGGGCTTGAAACTGCAATGAAGAACACCGGGATGCCGCTTTCCATGTTCACGATGGCCTGGGTGGGCGGGGTGGCGATTGTGACGATAACGTCCTTTTTGCCGCTTACCATAGTCTGGCAGATGGAGTTGAGGGTGGCTGCGTCGCCGCCGGCGTTTTTATAATCGATGTTCAGCTCATCTTCTTCATAGCCCAGCTCGCGCATTCTTTCGGTGAAGCCCTGGCGCATGTCCGCAAAGGCGCCATTTTCAATGAGCTGTATTATGCCTAAGTTAATTGTGTCAGAGGATGCGGGGGAGCCTTCCTCCTGGCATCCGGTAAGGGCAAAGGCCGCGAATATGGCCAGCAATAGCGCAACTGCTTTGGTAATCCTGCTTTTCATCGTTTCTTCCTCCAAAAATATGATTATTTTTGTTGGTTTTTAGGCTGCTGCAATAAAAAACGCCCGTCCATGATGTATCATCAAGGACAGACGTAATATCTGCGGTGCCACCTTGCTTGGTATGGTTTTATTGATATCAATACAGCCACACCCGCTTTTTCGAAGTGCCAACACACTTCGCGCCCTGTAACGCGAGCGCCGCGTCGCATCATACTTGGAGATTCCCAGAGGAATACTCCGTTCAGTGCGCCCTCGGTAGTCCATTTGCCGATCCGCTTTCTGCCGGGCTTCCACCTTTCCCCGCTCTCTGTAAGCGCGCCTTCGGTTTGATCTCTACCTCAAAGGTTTTTTTATTAAGCAGAATGTTACCATGCTTTCAAAAGCATGTCAATAGCTTCGGGAAATTATTCCGCCAAAAAGATTTTTTCAATCTCGGCAATATACATCCTGTGATAATCTTTCTTGGCGTAGTTTTTTGTATCCACCTCTTTATCGTTGAAGCCCTGGGGCACGAGGTCATGCTGATAGAGCTTTTTGCAAACCAAAACTATCTTTGCGCCGCTTATGGCAGGAATGCCTTCGAAAAACTGCGCGGAAAGACCAGTTTCTTGCAGCTTATCGCCATTGCGGCCGCTCTTTGTGCCAAGGGTGAAAAGCTCGTCGCGGTAGGCGTCCGGTCCGAAAAAGCTGAGGGTGAAGCGGTCGTTTTTGTCCACAAACTCCCTGGTGTAGCGTTGCGGGCGCAAAAATACGTTTACTACCGGCTTGCCCCACATGATTCCCGCTTGACCCCAGGAGGCGGTCATTGTGTTGAGCTTTTCCTCGCTGCCGGCGGTCACAAGCATCCATTCGTTGCCGATTCTTTCAAAGGGGTTAAAATCCATTTCATTGAGGGTAGCTTCTCTGTAGTTCATATCGTACCTCCTGATAAATATAGCCCATTCATTTCAAGTAGGGAACGGTATTGCCGCCAAAGGGAATCACATATACGCTTTTGCCGGAAAAGTCCAAGTTTTTTGCCATCTCGTCAGGGCTTGAATATAAGCTGATCTTCATGCCTGCAATTTCGCCGGGGCTGATATCGCTAAGCATGTGGACGCTGCATCTTTCCATGGCCTCACAAAAGGCATAGAAAATATAGCCGTCTATAGTGAAGTTTTCCCGCAAAGCCTCGTCCAGCCTGCCTTCCCGCAGGGGCTTTATCCAGCTGAAAAAGTTGGGGGTGCCGCCGCCTTCCGGGCATTGGGCCAAAAAGACGATCTCTCCGCCATCCTTCACGGCCTGAGCCGCATTTATGAATGCCTTTGTGCCCTGGTAAAGGTTCATGTCCTTTGGGAAGCCGCCGCAGCTAACCACAACCACGTCCGCCTTTTCAGATATGGGAACACCCATCATCCTCTGACAGGCACGGCAGCTCTCTTCCCATGCGGCCTCGAAGTTACCGCCGATGAGCCGGCAGATTTCACCCTGGCTGCTAAGGGCAATGTTCAGACCAAAGTCCGGCGCAACAAACCCTGCGGCCTCGATCATATCGCTGCTGACGGGGTTGTTATGCAAAATGCCCATGCCAATCAAGGGATTGGAGCGGGGCAAGTCCGGCGCAAGGGAGTGGATGTGGTTTTGTCTAATGGTCTCATAGCCGCTGATGCCTGGAAGTATGCTCTTTCTGCCGCCGCTGTAGCCGCTCATCAGATGGTGGGAGGTGCCGCTTATGACGATCACCTTTCTGCCTACGGCCAGGGGGTTCACATAGACATTCGTGCCTGAGGAAGTCGTTCCCACAAAGGCAAGGTCACCAGCATGGCAATCATGGTTTAGCACCCTGATTTTTTCGTATATGTCGTCCGTCACCAAAGTCCTCATCTCATCCTCGGTTTGAAAGCGATGGCTGCCAAGGGCAATTAGAATGACGATGTCCTCATAGGAAAGACCAATTTTGCCGCAAAGATATTCCACCAGCAAAGGCACAATTTTATCCTGGCGCATCCAAAAGCGGGTGATGTCGCTGATTATGATGGTCACTTTGTCCTGCGCGCTGATGATATCGCCAAGGGGCGGGGACTGTACGCAGTCAAGCTCCACCGCATTTAAAAAGGCTGCGCTCATGTCGTCGATGGCGGGGAAGCGCTCACCTTGCAAATATTCTATAGACTTTGCGCCGTTAAGATCGATCTCTACTGACGATTTGCCATATTTCAGTTGTGTTAGGCTCATAGGAAAACCTGCTTTCCCTCGTTTTCTGGATTGTTTCTATTAAGTATATCACTTTTCTCGTCCTGTGAACAGTGCGCAATGTCCATATTGCACAAAACAGACTCGCGGTCGGCCTGGGAAGGCATTTTCGCTGCGCGATTGACCGGCGGTCGGTTTTGCAAATTGGCGTTGCTGCCCTTAACCGGGGGAGCAGAGGGCAGCGGGTGAGGGCAAAAAGTCAGAAGCAGCGGCCCTTTTCCATCTTGGTGCAGTTTTCAACGACCTTGCCCAGTTCACAGTGGTAGCAGATCTCGTTTTCAAGGGCTTCCCCCGCGAAAAAGGCTCGCACATTTTCCAATGTGGTGGAAGCGATGTTGGTGAGGGCCTCCTTTGTCAAAAACGCCTGATGCGAAGTGACTATGACATTTGGCAGCGATGTCAGCAGAGTGAGAATTTCATCGCGCATGACAAGCTCGGACTTGTCCTCATAGAAGTAGTCGCTTTCCTCCTCGTACACATCCAGGCCTGCAGCGCTGATCTTTTCAGAGCGGATGGCCTTCAAAAGCGCGTCGCTGTCGATAAGCGCACCTCTGGAGGTGTTTATCACCACAGCGCCGTCCTTCATACGAAGAAATGCCTTTTCGTCCAGCAGATGATATGTGCTTTCGTTCAGTGGACAGTGCAAAGATATAATATCGCTTTTCTCTAAAAGTTCGTTCATCTCCACGTATTTATAATCGGCGTCCTTTGCCGGGAATGGGTCATGGGCCAGCACATTCATGCCGAAGCCCTTGCAGATATCGATGAAAACGCGGCCAATTCTGCCAGTGCCCACCACGCCCATTGTCTTGCCATGCAGGTCAAAACCCATCAGGCCGCTGATGTTGAAGTTATACTCCCTTGTGCGGTTGAATGCCCGGTGGATTTTCCGGTTCAGGCAAAGCAAAAGTGCAAAGGCGTGCTCCGCCACGGCGTAAGGGGAATAGCCCGGAACGCGAACCACGTTGATTTTCTTATAGGCGGCTTTGAAATCCACATTGTTATAGCCGGCGCAGCGCAGGGCAAGAAGTTTAACGCCCATGCCGTGAAGGATGTCCACGGTCCTTCCGTCGACGATATCGTTCACAAAGGCGCATACTGTCTGGCAGCCCTCCGCCAGAAGGGCAGTGTCCGAGTTCAGCTTTGTCTCCAGATATTTTATCTCAAATCTATCCTGATTTATGGCGTCAAATGAATTTCGGTCGTAGTTTTTGGTGTCAAAGAACGCGATCTTGTTTTTTTCTTTCATGCGAACACCCCTTTGCTTTGAAGTAGAAGATAAGAGTTGTTTTGTTATGGCATTTCATTATGTTTGTCGGCGTCCCTCCAGAGTCGGGCCGCCAACCCGCAATTCCTAAAGAAAAAGCTAATCTTATTATATCACAAGTCGGCCGTCTTTAAAGATCACTCTTGATTTTTTCGTAGAGGCGCAGAGTAATAAAGCTTATTTTAAAAGACTTAGAAGAAAGCAAAAAGCAAGGTATAAACCTTGCTCTTCACATAACAATAAAGAAGGAAATATCACCCGGAGCGCCTGCGCTACAAACAAACGCCGTTAAGAGGAACATAACGGGCAACATTACCACGAGTATATGAACATGTAAGCTTAAAAAAAGAAGCTGCCTGCGCTGCCGCGATGGTTTCTAATTCTCAGAGGGGAATTTCGGCGTCTAGGTTCAGCAAAACCGCCCTGGACAATCACCCCGCCCACAAAGGCACCGGCAAGAAGCATTTTTGCCCTTTTTAAAGATAAAAACATGCTGTACTTCATTTCCAATCACTCCCGCATAACCCAATATATACGACATGTTTAACGACAAATCTATTATATACCACAACATATGGTGTGCGCAATAGGAAAAGAGGATATTTTTGTCGTTTTTTTGGTTTTCTTTGTGCGGGCCTGTCTAAATGCTCCAAAGAGGATTTATTTGCCGGTATGCTATTGAAAATAATTACAAACTGTTCTATAATAAATTAGTGTAGGACATCATTATATATTCATTTTCAGGAGGATAAAGATGAAAAAAGCTGATTTGGGGCTTATCGGTCTGGCGGTTATGGGAGAGAACCTTGTGATGAACATGGAAAGCAAGGGCTTCACAGTGGCTGTTTACAACAGAACCACCTCTAAGGTCACCGACTTTATCGAGGGCCGCGCAAAGGGAAAGAACATCATCGGGGCATATTCTGTGGAAGAACTGTGTCAGAGCCTGGCAAGACCGCGCAAGGTCATGCTGATGGTCAAGGCTGGTTCACCCGTAGATGACTTTATAGAGCAGGTTATTCCCCACCTCGAAGAGGGCGATATTATAATAGATGGCGGAAACAGCCATTTCCCGGACACCATCCGCCGCGCCGAGTATGTTGAAAGCAAGGGCCTTTTGTATATCGGAACAGGTGTATCCGGCGGCGAAGAAGGAGCTTTGAAGGGCCCGTCCATTATGCCCGGCGGTTCACCCGCAGCATGGCCGGCGGTGAAGCCCATATTCCAGGCCATCAGCGCGAAGGTGGAAGACGGCTCCCCCTGCTGCGACTGGGTGGGAGAAGGCGGAGCGGGCCATTTCGTGAAGATGGTTCACAATGGAATTGAATATGGAGACATGCAGCTTATCTGCGAGGCTTACCACATAATGCGCGAATATCTGGGCATGTCCGCAGACGAAATGCACGAAGTTTTCGCAGAGTGGAACAAGGGCGAGCTGGACAGCTACTTGGTTGAGATCACAAGGGACATTCTCGCCTATAAGGACGAGGACGGCAAGCCCATTGTGGACAAGATTCTCGACACAGCGGGCCAAAAGGGCACCGGCAAGTGGACTGCGGTTGCAGCTTTGGACGAGGGAATCGCCCTGACGCTCATTGGTGAGGCAGTGTTCTCCAGATGTCTTTCAGCCATAAAGGATGAGCGCGTGGCAGCATCTAAGGTTCTGAGCGGACCGAAGCCTCAGTTCACCGGGGACAAAAAAGCATTTATCGAAGACATTCGCAATGCGCTTTTTGCCTCGAAGATCGTTTCTTATGCGCAGGGCTATACATTGATGCGCGCAGCGGCAAAGACATATGGCTGGAATCTCAACTACGGCGGCATTGCGTTGATGTGGCGTGGCGGGTGCATAATCCGCAGCGTTTTCCTGGGCAAGATAAAGGATGCCTTCGATGCCAACCCGGGGATCGACAATCTGCTGCTTGACCCCTATTTCAAGGAAGCGATCGATAGATGCCAGGCAGGATGGCGCAAGGTCTGTGCGACGGCTATCGCTAATGGCATTCCCGCGCCTGCGTTTACCAGCGCACTGAGCTATTATGATGGCTACCGCTGCGAGGCTCTGCCGGCAAACCTGCTGCAGGCTCAGCGTGACTACTTTGGCGCTCACACATACGAGCGTTTGGACAGCCCCAGAGGACAATACTTCCATACAAACTGGACCGGCGAGGGTGGAACCACCTCTGCCAGCACCTATGTGGTGTAAGGGCACAGGTTAACGAATTTTATGCGGGGGTTCCATTTGGGCTCCCGCACTGTTTTAAGCGTCTGCACCGCGCCCCACCCACCCACGAAAAAAGCCTGCTGCCCACAGCCTTTTTTCTCCCAAGCGGCTGCGCCGAATAG
>JBNRMR010000042.1:0-15456 GCA_050309705.1 Christensenellales bacterium
GGGCATAAATGCCAGAAATTACCCGAGGATAGACGGCTCCACATCCACCCTGCCATTAGTGCAGGGAATTTACCGCAGCATGTTTTTGCCCGATATCGAGAATCCCTATGCGATATGGTCGGGCATGCCGGAAAGCGCCTCAAAGACAATGGCCTCATACGAGCTGCTTTTGGGCGGGGAGGTTGACCTGATAATCGTCCCTGATCCATCCGAGGAAGTGCGCCGGAAGGCGGAGGATATTGACGTTTCGCTGGAGTTTGTGCCGATAGGAGCGGAAGCTTTGGTGTTCATCACCCCCACGGATAACCCGGCGGAAAATATCACAGCGCGTCAGATTAAGGAGATCTACTGTGACATGACGATGACCGATTGGTCGGATTTAAGGGGGAATCCGGGTAAAATAGTGCCCATATGCCGAAACGCGGACTCCGGCTCCCAGGCTCAGATGGAAAGGCTGCTGGAGGGAAGGGCAATCCACCCTGCCATAGAAGAAAATTACATCGCCATTGATATGAATAGCATAATCCGCATGACTGAGGCCCATAGGGAATTTGCCGGCGAAGGAGAGGAAGATACCTTCACTTTGGGGTACACTCTTTTTTACTATCTTCATAACTTCCAGTATGAAAGCGGTGACAAGGCACAGGTGAAGATGCTGAACTTTGAGGCCGTTGCGCCAACTCCGCAGACGCTGCTGTCGGGGGAATATTCGCTGACGACGGCATATTATGCGGTTTTCAGAAAGGATCTGCCGCAAAACCATGCCGCGAGGAAAATCGCCCAGTGGCTGACTACGAGAGAGGGGCAGTGGACGGTGGTATATTCCGGCCTTGGCGCGCTGGCCCCGCTGCATGAACCTGTGGAAAATCATTTTGAATAAACTCATTCAATGGGCAGAGCGGACATGTGAAAACATGCCCGCTTTTTATATTTCAGAGCGAAAATTCAGTTGATTTACCCCCTCAGTATTTTTATAATCGAAAAGTATTGACAAAATCGTTGGCGAAATATACAATACAGGTAAACCTAACGGAAAATATTATATTTAAATTACCCTACGATTTAACCAGTGTTTGTTTTTTGACCGACTATAGCTGCGAAGGAATGTGAACTTTCCATTTCTTCATAGCCATCTATTAGTTATTCATTATCGTTCTTGAATGTGGCTTTGCGTTTTAAATGATGAGAGTGAAGCCTTGCAAGTCTATATCACATTCGTGTGTTTAGAGAATATAAAGGAGGAATGTTTTTATGAAGAAAATGCATGTCAGCATGCTGGCATTGCTGCTGGCCATTGTGATGCTTCTGTCAGCCTGTACGGGCGGCACGGGCGGTGCGGGCGGCACAGATGGCGCGGGAGAGGCCGACGCCACCGAAAACGACGGAAGTGGCCCGGCGTTTTATAGCGTTCCATTTGCCGATGGGCAGACCATATCAATCGGCATATACGAAAACTATCTGACGGGATATCCCTATTCAAGCGGCCTGCCCGTTTGGGAGCAGCTTCAGGAGAGCACCGGCATGAAAGTCGAGTGGGACACCACACCCTCCGCAGAGTATAAGACCGTCATGCAGACCCGCCTTGCTGCGGGGGTTGACCTGCCTGACTTCATCTGCCTTACATTTAATCAGATGAAGTATGTGAACGATGGTCTGATCATCAACCTGACGGATTACATGGATAGGTGGGGCTATTACACCAACTACTACCTGTATGAGCAGGGCAACGATTACATGCTCCCCTACATGCAGGGCCCCGACGGAAACATTTACTTCTGGGCGGACGACGTGGCCGGAACCAACGCCGCGGACCCCTATGTGTGGATGTATAGGGAGGGCATGCTGGCCTCCACCAGTGTTTCCGAGCTTAAGACAATCGATGACTGGTATCAGGCATGCACAGAGCTTTACCAGAATGATAACAAGGTCATCGGCATGATGTGGGTTGATGCCTGGAAGGACGTTGCGCTGGCATGGAACTTGCACCTTTACGGCACTCAAAACGGCTGGGCTGTGGACAAGGACGGCAAGGTAGTTTATGACTACACCGATCCCAGGCTCGTGGAAGTGTTGGAGTTCCTGCAAAAGTGCTATAAGGAAGGCCTGCTGGACAAAGAGTTCTTGGATCTCACGGACGATTTGCGTCTCACCCGCGTGACCAACGGCACAGGATTCTCATACATGGGCTTCCAGAACAAGGTAGCCACATTCAACAAGGCCCTTGAAGGCGCGGGAATCGACGACAGATATCTGGTTGCCGATCCGCCGGTGGCAGGTGACGAATATACAAAGGGCGTGCCCATGTACGGTCCCGCCTCCAAGCAGTACGGCTTCACTGAGGACGCCGTTAAAGAGAACTTCGAATATAAGTTCAAGTTCATCGACTACATCTACGGTTCCGACGAGGGCGCCATCGCCCAGGCCATGGGAATCGAAGGCGTCTCCTTTGAGTGGATAAACGATGAGCCGGTGTTCACTGACTATGTTGTGAACAACCCCGACGGCCTTGGCGTTAACGCGGCGCTGCGCTCTTTGGGCGCAATGGGCACAATGCCCTGGACCCGCTCCCTCTATGGCATGAGCCGCTTTAACCCCCTTGGGACAATCTCTGCTAACGAGATCCAGAAGGAAGCTGCGGCCCGCTATCAGGACTATATCTACATCGGCTTCCCCGTCACCATGCTCATGACCGAGGAGCAGGACTCCGAGCTGGCCAGATATCTGCCCGACATCGAAACCTATGTTGAGGAATTCTGCGCCAAGGCGATAACCACAGACATGAACATCGCCTCTGAGTTCGACAAGTTTGTCTCTGACCTGGAGAGCTTCGGTCTTTCGAAATGCATTGAGGTCCGCCAGAAGCAGTATGACGCATCAGGCCTGAACCTGGACGATGCGCCCAACTATTAACCGTTTGACGCCGGGTCTGTAAATAAGACCTGCGCATAACCGGCCTGCTTCAAACAGGCCGTTGGGCCGGGGCTATGAAAGCAATAAGAAAACGCAAAAGCCCCGGCTCTTTAATATATAGGAAGCACTGAAGGGAGGACGGCGCATGAGCCAAAATCAAGGAACGATCAACAGCGGCCAGGCCATGCTGCGCAAAGACGGCAACTTTTTACAGCGGGCAATGTTCCACATATGGCAGGACCGCTTTCTGTGGGCGCTGGTTTTGCCTGGTATAGTCTACTTTATAATTTTCTGCTATATTCCCCTGGGTGGAATTATCATCGCTTTTAAGGACTATCGACCGAGGTTGGGCATATGGGCAAGCCCCTGGGTCGGGTTTGAATACTTCATAGAATTTTTCAAATCGCCATATTTCTACCGTCTGGTCAGAAACACCATTGTCATAAATGTGTACAACCTGCTTTGGGGGTTCCCGGTGCCGATTATTTTTGCACTTTTGCTGAATGAAGTGAGGGCCGGGCTTTTCAAAAGGACGGTGCAGACTGTAAGCTACATGCCCCACTTTCTTTCCACAGTGGTTATTGTGGGCCTTATACAGTCCTTTTTAAACCCTTACGAAGGCATTTTCAATATTTTGCTGAACAAAATGGGCAAGGAATCAATCACATTCCTGAACCAGCCAAAGTATTTCCGAACGATATATGTGGCGTCGGGAATTTGGCAGAGTTTCGGCTATAATTCAATCATCTACCTCTCGGCGATATCCGCCGTGGACCCGCAGATGTACGAGGCGGCAAGGATTGACGGCGCGTCGCGGCTGCAGATCGTGACGAGAATAACGCTGCCATGCATAATGCCCACGGCAATAATACTGCTGATATTGCAGTTCGGGCGAATGATGAACATAGGCTTTGAAAAGGTTAACCTGCTGCAAAACCCCGCGACTTATGAGACCAGCGACGTTATATCCACCTATGTTTACCGCAAGGGTATACAGGACGCCCAGTACAGCTTTTCAACGGCGATATCCGTCTTCAACTCGGTGATCAACCTGATGCTAATCACCGTTGTGAACTTCATCAGCCGACGGATGTCCGACATTTCGCTGTGGTAGGGGGGAAGATAATGACGAATGAAGTTGCTAGAAAGCCCGAACATAAAAGGATCCGCGAGAGCGCAGGGGATCGCATATTCTATTATTTCGTTGTGTTTGTTATGCTGATCGCCCTGATAATTACCCTCTATCCCATCTGGTATGTGGTGTGCATGTCCTTTTCGGACTCGATGGCTGTAATGAAAAAGGAGGTATACCTCTACCCGATAGGCTTTAACATCGAATCGTACAGACGAGTGCTGGACCCCTCCACCGGGATATTCACCGCCTACAAGAACACGCTTATCTATACCGTGGGGGGAACGGCGCTGAACGTCGTGCTCACAGTCATGCTGGCCTACCCTCTTTCGCAGAAGCGTTTCTGGGGTCGAAACAAGGTTGCTCTGTTTGTGACGTTCACGATGCTGGTCAGCGGGGGCATGATACCAAACTTCCTGCTGATTCGTGCCCTGGATATGTACAATACACGCTGGGCGCTGATATTGCCGGGGGCCATACAGGTCTATTACATGATTCTGGCGCGAACATTCTTCGCCGGGATACCTGACTCGATGTCGGAATCAGCGTCGATTGACGGCGCGAACGATGTTATGATTCTTTCCAAGATCATACTGCCCCTTTCAATGCCGATTATCGCCGTGCTGATCTTGTTCTATGCAGTTGGCCACTGGAACACATACTTTAATGCCCTTTTGTACCTGCCCAACCAGAAGCTCCAGCCCCTTCAGATGTATCTGGTGCGGCTATTGGTGCAAAATGAGCAGCTCCTGGCCGAAGGCGGCGAGGACACTATGGAAATGGCCATGCAGAGCATCAAGACAAAATATGCGACGATCATGGTGGTGGTAACACCCATACTGTGCGTTTATCCTTTCCTGCAAAAATATTTTGTGCAGGGCATAATGATAGGTGCAATTAAAGAATAGTTTTTTGAAAAACAAAATGCCGCTTGGAGACGAAGCCTAGTTAACACGGTTTTGTTTCCGAGCGGAAAAATCTTAACTAAAGCATAAAAACACTTGCATTTGTTTTTCCATTGTGGTATTATATCCGGGCATGGGGCGTTGCCAGGTTGGACAAAGCCACCATCACGCGGGGGTATAGCTCAGTTGGTAGAGCGCTTGAATGGCATTCAAGAGGTCAGGAGTTCGACTCTCCTTATCTCCACCAAATCACCCACCATCAATTGATAAACCGGTTGATGGTGGGTTTGTTATATGGTAAAAAGATAAGGCGGCAACCTCTGGCGCGTCAAATATGCCGACAATATTGGAACCTGGCCGTGCATAAGCCTCCTTGCACCAAGGCTTCTCCCCAAAGTCACTCTTTTTTTATGCGAAGAAATGTGATATTATTTCCTAAAGCGGCTTTTAGCCTCTGAAACCACCAGGTATTAAGCGAAAGAAAGGAGCTAACATGATAATAAAAAGGAATATTTTAATTGCCGCCGCCATTTTGCTGTTGCTTATGAGCGTCGGATGCGCCCAGCAATTGCCAGCGGATGACGGCTCCGACAGCCCACAGCTGGAGCTGACCCTGGCAGAGCTTGCAGCATATGACGGAAAGAACGGAAACCCGGCCTATATCGCTGTTGATGGCGTTATTTATGATGTGAGCGGAAGCTCCAGGTGGAGAAGCGGTGAGCACAACGGGTACTCAGCCGGGCAGGATCTTACGGATGTTATCAAAAGCATATCTCCTCATGGCATATCCGTGCTTTCAAGGATGCCGGTAGTCGGCAAAATAGTTGAATAAAGTTTAAGGGGGTAGTTTGAGTGTATAAAATGCTGGGCATATTGAATGTGGTGTTGATTATTATCATCGTATTGCCTTACTGCTTAAGACGGCTGGGACAACGCTTTTTCCCACAAAAGAAAATCGCTTCAACAAAGCTGATGAAGCTTTTGCGCTCAGTTCATAAACCTCTTGGCATCTGCCTGTTACTGATCACGCTGATTCATGGCTATCTGGCCTTGGGGTCTTTGCGAATGCACACAGGCACCCTCGTGGGGATTATTGTTCTGGCTACCGTTGTGCTTGGAATATTGTTTTACAGGAAGAAAAGGGCCGTTTTGCTTAAATGGCATAAACGCGCGGCGTTGCTGATGGTGCTGCTGACGCTCTTGCATCTTTTTGCTCCCAGCGCGCTTTATTATATCTTTGGCTAAACTAAAGCCAGTGCAGGGGCTTTTACCTTCCGCAGACAGATGCACGGCTGATTTTGCATGAACCATACTCATCTTTGCAAAACTGTTTTACATTCATGCTATAAAAATATTCTTTGGATAAAACCTTTTGAACACCCACGGAAAGGGGCTGCAAAGTGAAATAATACTTAAAGCTGTTAATGATTGGTCAAATAACAACCCCCAGAGTGGCTGCTGTCTGGTGTCGATTTCGCAAGGCGCCCTCGACGCCGGGGCCATGCATTTTCACTGAAAGGGGAGTGGTACCTTGCCATTTATCATATAGAAAAAGCTTGACCGGCAACATGATTATCAAAGGCTTAAAGTACGGCATTTCATGTTGCGCCGTCAGGGTAGTTTGTTTTGGAGCCGCTATCTCGTGTAAACCCCGCTGATGCCTTCGCATTCAAACACGCCTCATTACCGGCAGCTTTTGCTCCCGGGCGCCGCGCTATTCGGGGCAAATTTCCCGCTGTTCTATTTTTTGTGCCTTTGGTTTTCAATGCTAATATCTTTAATTGCCATCAGAATAGGCGCTTAAAGAGAATTTGACGCTTTTGAAAGGCGGCCTGCACAGCATTTTTCGAAGCGATGCAAGCAGCGATGAAGAGACGCAAAAATGTTGGAAAGCCATTTTTGGTTGCGCACTTCGGATCAGCATGCCGAACAAGGCCTCTTTAAATGAAGCCCGCAATTAAAATGCGATTGATCATAAAAAAGTGTTGCTAAATCACACCGATTCTGATATAATACTTTTCAGCGTGTTCATGGTTAAATTTTGCCGCCACACGCATAATAGAGGGCACGGAGAAGTACTCAAGTGGCCGAAGAGGCGCCCCTGCTAAGGGCGTAGGGTGGGCAACTGCCGCGAGGGTTCAAATCCCTCCTTCTCCGCCAATAAACAAGAAAACCGCTGTAAATAGCGGTTTTTCTTATGCCTGTTTTGCCGTGCACGCTTTTTACACGATTTGTGCGACCAGATCCAAAACGGCGGTGGCGCGTTCTTCCTCGCGAGGGTAGAGGTGCGCGTAAATATTCCACGTTATCTCGATCTTTGCATGACCCAGCCTGCGTGAAACTTCCTGAATATTTATCCCTGCGTTGGCTAAAATGGATGCATGGGAATGCCTGAAATCATGTGTGCGAATAACATTCGGCCCTACTGCCTCTGCAATCGCTTTGTTCCTGTTGCTTATACTTGTGTCTTTCAAGGGCCGTGTCCTCCCACAAATCCGGTATGATACCAAGTTCAGCGGCTAAACCGTCCAGTACCCGTTCTGGTATCTGCTGTGCAGGGCATACATCCCGCCCTTCGTGCAAAAAGGTAGAGCATTGCCATTATTGCCGCCCATGTACCACTTTCCGCTTTCTAGGTACATGACAACGAGCGAACTTTCTATCCCGATTTTCGCCGTTGGAACTCCGCTTTTGCTCTTAACCGCAGCCACGCACCCCGACAAATCATTAACGAGCAGTCGTTTTGGTGCAATTGCGCCTCTACCTCTCAATGAATGCTTCGGAAGGATTGTCAGACCTCCATAAACCATGCTCCAATTTCGAAATGGCGGTGTCTATTTTTTGCATACTCATATACCGACGCTCTGCATAAGAACGCTCAAAACCCCTACTTCTTGTTCAGCGGCTTCAAGGCGATTTCCCAGTATCGGCCGGCATTATTGGCGCGCTTCCACATTTCATCGGTCCACCCGATGTTGTACACATGGCTATCGGTCGGCCCATTGAACACCTCTGCGGGCCATGTGACGGTCCACTTTGTCATCCGGCTCGTAAAGGCTTTCTCGTCCGCGGAGACCGATGTCTCAATATCCAGCCGGGATTCATCGTTCTGTGCCGAGGCCTCTATCACAATGCCCGAGACATCAACATCCATTGTGCTGCTATCCTCGCTTGGTGTGATTCTAGACTGAGCACCCTTGCGGTAAAGTATTGCCGTGGCATAGCCTTCTAGTTTGCGCTTTACATCACAGTTGCCGGGGTTGGTTGCGGCAATGTCAAACTTCCCCCACGCGGTTTCCCACTGTTCGAACACGACGATTGTCTTTTGCCATGCCGGTGTTTGCACGACGTCGTTGAGATTCTGCTGGAATCCACTCAGGTCGTATTCAATCTCAATGACGTATTGCCCTTCGTATTGCCCGTCGATGTCTAAACGGTTATAGGATTCGGTCTGGAACAGCGTCATATCCAGCGACCATTTTTCGGTGTTCTCCGTGAAAAAGAGATCGATGGGTTTTTCGGCTTTGGCCTTGTCGAATTTGACCATGAAATCCGGTCCGTTTTTCTTGTAATGCCTATCGACTTCATCGTTTAGCTTGCTGTAAAAAGTAGAGAGCGTTCTTCTCGCCTCAAGGCCTAAGGCGCGGTCCAGCGCCCTTTGGCCGGTGTTGGATTCCATCATGCCCTCTATGGCAGCGTTCAACGCTTTGCCGATGTTATAGCCCAGGTTGACATGCTTGCCAAGCTCCTCGCCAATCACGACCGTTACGACTTCACCGGCGGCTTGCTCGCCCACGTTGATTGCAGCTCCGGTGTAATCCCCTTTGTTGATCTGTAGGAGAATTTGCGCAATCGTCGCCGCCGTACCCAGACCGGGCACCGGCCCCAGCATCATCAGCCACCGGTCAAAGATTTTTTCCAACTGCTCCTGTGATATCGTGTTGTGGCTTTCCATAGTGTTAACCAGTTCGTTGAGCATGTCAAAGTCGGCCTCGGTCAGCCCCATTTCAGCCAGCACCTTGCGAACCATTTGCTCCAGCTTTTCATCGGAAAGCTCAGCATTGGTGAAGATGCCTTGGAATGTCATATCTTGGATCTTCAGCTCGACCTGGTAATCATCCAGCCGGTGGACACGCGATTTGTCAAAAGTTCGGGGCAACGCTGCGTGGGCTGTGATTGGAGATAAGACGAATGCCATAACAAGTATCAGACAGAGAGAGGCCACCTTTTTCATGATCCCATCACCTCCTCGATCGATGTTGCCAGTGTGGTGAGCATCTCATTTTCCGGTTCGATGAAAAGACCTTCGTTGAGCCAGTGGATTGCAACAGACGGCTGCTCCATTGCCAGATACACCGCGGCCAGCACGGCGTAGTTATCGCCGTTGAACGGCTCCAGAGCGAGCGCCCCGTGGGTATACTGTAGCGCCATGTCGTAGTCGGGGGCGGGTTCACCTGTTTCGGTGTCGCTTATTTCAAGAGCGACGCGGCATTGGTCGCGTAGATAGAGTGGGCTGAAATTGTGTTCGCTGCGGGGGATGGCCGCAGGCATCGGCGTGTAGACTGCAAAAATATTGTCTTCGGCCTCTGCAAGGGCGGTGCGCAACGCTTCAAGCTTCGGCACATCCAACAGCAGGATGTAGCGCAGATTGTCGTCGTCTTGCGATAGGGCGGGGTTGAGGGCGGCTTTTGTGTAGCAGGAAAGGGCGGCGTCGCTGTCGCCTACCGCTTCCAGCACGATGCCCTCAAAGAGATAGGGGTAGGGGGAGGCCCACCCCAGTGCTGCGATCTCGTCCCAGTTGCTCAACCTGTCATCCTGAGGGAGCGCCTCGCCCTTTGCCTCCAGAAGACAATCGACGCCATAGCGCATCGCGCTGATCGACGCCGCCGCCGTCCCATAGGGGTAGTCTGCTGCGATCATCAAACCGGCCTCGGCGAACTCATGCCCCTTTTCAAAGATTGCAATCATGCTGTCGATGTAGGAGTAGGCGATGTTCTCCTCTTTTGAAATTTTCTTCAATGCATGAAAGGCTGTGCAGCCGGATGCACTAAGCAAAAGCCCCAGAACTGTCGCTATCGTCAGTATTGCGTTGAGAACTCTTTTTAATTTATGGTCGGCGGTTTCTAACACTCTGCCCTTATTGGTAGGCTTTTTACTGCGGCCTGAAAGCAGCGGAAGGCAGCAAAGCAACCAGGCCAGCTTGGCGCGCAACTTCTTTTCCATGGCGCATCCTCCTCAATTTATTGTAAGCTTACGCCGCACTCCCGACAAGAACAATGGACGCGGCTTGTTTCAGCGTCAAGGTGACTGTGCCCTTCGTCAGTCTGATCGTATAAGCGTCTTGTTCATACGTTACGTCCATGATGATGATCTGCCCACTGTCCCCGGACTCCGCCGCAAGCCGTAAGCGCCAAAACGCAGACGAGTGCGATTAACGCGATGCAGGCGATCTTTTTATAGACAACACCTCCATTTGATTCGACAACATAACAACGGCAAGCAGCACGCTGTGACAGTTGCATCAAATATGCAAAAAGAATCCCCTGAATCAAAGCCGATAAAAACCCAAAATCATTCATTCAAGCTCATTATTCTTTCAATATTGGGATGGTGTCATGCCTGCTTGTTTATTAAAAAATCTCGCAAAGTTGCCGGGATATTGAAAGCCGCAGTATAAAAGCATCTCAGCAACACTTAAATTTTTATATCGAATTGCTTCTTTAATTGAATTATATTTCTTTTTACAGAAGAATACAAGGATTCTCAATGATGTTTTTTAGGATCGCTCTTAAGGGTGCGATTAGCTGAAATATGCCAGGTGCTCCGGTGGGTGGGTTCGGCTTTCAGTATGTCTGCGGGCCTTTTTTTATTTCGCTATTTTGCCACAGAATATATGTGTGCATTAACCGCACTAATGCAAGCGCACAAGTCGGCTTAGAACAATTATAACGAAAAGCACCTAAATGGAACCGTCCGGTCTCCATTTGGCACCCAGAGCCGCCAATCTGGCAGGAAGTGGAACCCAAAACTCCCCAACTGGCACTTCCTCATCATGCGGCAATTTGCTATACTAACTTTGATCATAAAAACATTTAATCAATAAAATATTTGAGGAGGGTTTGTTATCGCGAGCTTAAATCGAATTAAGCATTCGTCAGATTTAGGTACTATCTGGCGAGCGGATATAGCAAGGCGAATAATCCGCGATAAATATCTGCTGCTGATGTTTTTACTGCCGTTTATATACTATGCTGTGTTTCACTATATACCAATGTATGGGCTGACACTTGGGTTTAAGGATTACAACATAAAAGGCGGGATTCATGGCAGCGAATGGGTGGGTGTTAAGCACTTTCAGCGATATTTTGCAGATCGTTTCTTTTGGCGTGTTGTGAAAAACACGGTGCTGCTGAATCTGCTGTCCCTGGTTTTTGCATTTCCGGCGCCTATTGTGCTGGCCCTGCTGCTTAATGAGGTTAAGAGCGCCCGGTTCAAAAAGCTGGCGCAGTCTTTCACCTACTTGCCTCATTTTATATCCACCGTTGTTGTTTGCGGCATGATAATCAATTTTGTGTCTGTTGACGGCGTAATCAATCAGATAATCAAATTTTTTGGTGGAAAGCCGAAAGCGTTCATCATCGACCCCGCCTGGTTCCGACCGATCTACATTATTTCCGGGATATGGCAGGAAGCGGGCTGGGGCTCTATCATATATATATCAGCGCTGTCGGCCATAAACACGGAACTATACGAAGCTGCTCGCGTCGACGGAGCGAATCGCTGGAGGCAGATGCTAAATGTTACGCTGCCCGGGATATCGCCCACCATAGTCATAATGCTTATAATGCAGCTTGGAAAAATAATGGAAGTGGGCTTTGAAAAGGTATTCCTGCTGTATAACGGCACAACATATGAAACCGCCGATGTTATATCGACCTATGTGTATCGCATTGGCATTGGGCAGGCAAATTTTAGCTATGCCACGGCGATAAACTTGTTCTCGGCTGTCATAGGACTTGTTTTCATTGTTGGCGCCAATGCGCTCGGCCGCAATGTAAGCGAAACCAGTTTGTGGTAAGAAGGGTGGTGTGAAGCATGATTAAAAGACGTAAGCTGGAATTTTCTCAGGCTGTGTTTGTGTTTATACTCACTTTGGCGATGATGGCAACTTTTCTGCCCTTGTATTATATCGCCATCAACTCCATCAGCAATGGCAAATATGTGCTCAGCGGGCAAGTCACGCTGTGGCCCAAGGGCATAAATATCGAGCCCTACCGGGTAATACTTGGCGATAAGCTGTTTCTTCGCTCCTATGCAAACACAATTGTCTACACTCTGACCGGAACGATAATAAACCTGGTTCTCACAACCCTTTGTGCATACCCGCTTTCTATCGGCAAGCTGTTTGGCCACAAATTTTTCACGCTGATGATTGTGTTTACAATGCTCTTCAATGGCGGCATTATACCCCGTTATCTGATGATGCATCAATTTAACATGATCGATACAATCTGGGCGATTGTCCTTCCCGGGGCCATAAACACTTGGAACATGATAATTTTGCGCACTTATTTTTCCGGTATAGATTCCGGTGTGAGGGAATCGGCCTTGATTGACGGCGCAAACGATTTTGTAATTCTGCTGCGGATTATAGTCCCGCTTTGTGTACCCGTATATGCCGCTTTGACTATATTTTACATGGTTGGCCATTGGAACAGCTATTTCGGCGCACTGATCTACCTTAACGACAGGACCAAATATCCTTTGCAATTGATTTTGCGCAACATGACCGTGGAGGGAAACCTGACCGATTTTAACCAAAGTATGGGCTCGGAAAACGACTTTTTTGTTATGGAACAGAACCTTAAATATGCCGCCATAATGGTGGCGACGCTCCCCATCGTAATGATATACCCCTTTGTGCAAAAGTACTTTGTCAAGGGAATAATGGTGGGATCAATAAAGGGATAAATCAATTTGCGCTTAATAATAACAATAATGCCAGGAGGTAACCTTATGAAACAGAAGTTAGTGACCATTCTACTGCTTTGCGCAATGCTTACTATTGCGGGATGTTCAGCACCTCAGGCGGTGGTGCAAAGTTCACCGTCGCCCACAGCCGCGACCGTAGGCACGCCTGCTGCTGCCGCATCGCCGCAAGCGGAGCCGGATGCAACGGAAACCGGGCGGTTAACAGAAGATAATATCACCTACACGGTTATGCTGTCGGAGCACGCATCCTACAAGGTAAACCCAGACGCGCCTTCCTATAAGGCGATTACAGAGATTACCGGCATAGGCTTGGATTTCATGATTATACCGGCAAGCGATTACAACAACAAAAAGCAAACGCTGATTGCCACTGATAATATCCCCGATATTATTCAGGCAAACCCCAGCGACCTGGTCAATTATGGCAGTTCGGGAGTGTTTCTGCCGCTGAATCAGTATATCGATGAATACGGCAAGCACTTCCCGACCGTCATTGAGCGCATACCCGACATCCGAAAGCTGGCTGTGGATGGCGAGCTTTACGCCTTCCCCTGCGTATCCAGGGATGACGTCATAAAAACGCCCCTGCTTATTATGAGAACCGATCTTTTGGAAAAGCACGATTTGAAGGAGCCGGCCACATACATCGAACTGTATGAAACGCTGAAGACTTTAAAAGAGCTTTATCCAAGCAGCATACCTTTCTGTGTGCGCGGCACAAGCCAGCTTGGCAGCATATTGTATTCACTGGGCACCATGAACGACATTTATTATGATCCGGATATCGACGGGGGCTCCTATGTGTTCGGCCCCACGCGGGAAGAATACAAGGAAGCAATGGCCTATCTTAACCGCCTATATAGCGAAGACCTTCTCGACCCGGAGTATGCCGTTACCACGCAGCAGCAGTGGCAGGAGAAGTTTGGCAAGGGCGACGCTCTGTTCCTGTATGACAACCCAAACTTTGTGGCGGCCATGAGCTCAACGCTAAGCGAAATTGACGAAACTGCCCGCCTGGAGATGATTCCTTTCCCCGCCAACAGCCGCGGCCAGCAAAGAGTGCGCCAATACAGCCCGCATAACTATGATCGGGAATGGGTTATCAACGCCGAGATCGACGATCCGGTGACGGCCTACAGGTTCATGGACTGGTTTTACAGCGATGAGGCCTGCGACTTGAGAAGCTTTGGAATACTGGATGAGCATTACACAGTTGAAGCGGACGGAACCAGGGTGTTTAAGCCCGAAGTCATTGCGGAAAAATCGGCCTCCGGCGATCTGTACGGAAATATGCAGATGGATCTGGGGATAGCATTGGGCAATATGACTCCATATCTGGATAACACTCTGCTCAAGATCACCACATCAGAGCAGCTTGCCAAGTGGTGGTTTGTGGACATGGCGGACTTCTCCGGCAAGCAGCTTCCGGTTCTTGACCCCCCCTTTACCGATGCGGAAAGCAAGAGGATAAAAGACATCAGATCGGCTCTTGCCACCCTACAGTCTGAAACCATAGATAAGTATATCACCGGCGCGCTGTCTTTGGATGAATTTGAGTCCATAGCGGATCAGTACCGCGCCCTTGGCTCACAGGAGTTGGAGCAGATTTACAACGAAGCTAATAAACGCGTAAAATAGCAGCGAAGGGCATGTGGCAGGCGTGGGAGATTTTTCTCACGCCTGTCTTTGGCGGCTAACATATTGCGCTGTTTTGCTTATGAACATGGGTTAATCTTTGGGAAGGAGATAATTATGATAATAATTGAGGCGGAATCTTTTCGCAGTTATGGGGGCTGGTTTCTGGATACAACGGGAATGGATCGCGTGGGATCAGCATATCTGATGGCCCATGGCCTGGGGAAGCCCGTAGAGGACGCGACTACACAGGCGGAGTTGCCGCGGGCAGGCGCATGGCATGTATGGTCCCGCACGAGAGATTGGGCTTCTGACAGCACCGGCGGGGATGCGCCGGGCCGATTTCAGATTGTCATTGACGGCGAGCCAATGGAGCACATTTTCGGAGCTGAAAACAGAGAGTGGCACTGGGAATACGGCGGCCAAATAAATCTGCGGGAGCGCAGTTTTGCATTGGCCCTGCGGGATTTGACCGGGTTTAACGGCCGCTGCGACGCTGTTTGCTTTACAGAATTGAAAGAGATTCCTTTTGGTGGGGGAAGGCCCTCCGCAAAAATCATGCCCCAAGCGCCGCTACAATATGACGTTGTTGTGGCAGGGGGCGGGTATGCCGGCATGTGCGCTGCCATTAATGCATCGAGAATGGGATGCAAGGTGGCCCTGGTGAACAATCGTCCGGTTTGGGGCGGCAATGCGTCCAGCGAAATTCGTGTTCCGCTGCGTGGCTTGATTCCCGAGCAATGGCCTTACCCCAAAGTGGGCATGATTTTGCGCGAGATTCAATATGATGCGGATCCGGATGCAGGAAATGCTGACGAGAAGGTGGATGAGGCCTGCCGTAAGCTGCTGGAAAAGGAGAAGGTGGACATTTACCCCTTGCAT
>JBNRMR010000043.1:0-9297 GCA_050309705.1 Christensenellales bacterium
GCACAGGCATGTCGTATATTTTCTTTATGCCGCTTTTAAGGTAGAAATCGTCGTCGCGGGTGTCGTGGTTGCCGCGCAAAAGCGTTTTGCTGCCATTAAGAGCCTCGGTAATCCTCCTGGTGGCGAAGAAATCTCTGAGGGAGTAGTCGCCCAAAATCCAGACCTCATCGTCCTGGGAGACGGCCTTGTTCCAATTTTCGATAATGGATTTATCCATATGATCGACGCTTTCAAAGGGCCTTTTCATTTCTTTGAATATGAAATCGTGGCCAAAGTGAGTGTCAGCGATAAAAAAGACCTTTCCCATGGCTTACTTCTCCCCGCTTAAGAAATTGTTAATGATATAATAACATATATGGTGATATAAGGAAAGGGGATGCAGAGAACTTGCTTTTGGCTTTGTTTGGATTTATACTGAGAATGTGCCAAAGCAAAGTGAAAAGAGAGGTTGAATTATGCCTGTAAATGTTGGATATGACGAAGATCAGCGGCTGGTGATATCAGGCCTTGAGTGTGGGTGTCCCTGTGAGCACAGCCAGCCCGACCAGGATATATATGTGGGAACGGGCCTGATTCCGCGCTTGCCTGAATACATTGAAAAGCGCGGAATGGGGAAAAGCTGCGTGCTGGTGGCCGACAAGAACACATACGAAGTGGCCGGGCGCCAGGTGGAAAAGACCCTTAAGGATGCGGGCTTCCATGTGATTCTCTGCAAGATAATGCGCGAACACGACATGGATCCTGACGAAACCGCCTGCGGGGAGATACTGCTTTCAATACAGCCGGAAACCGAGTTCCTCGTGGCGGTGGGTTCCGGTTCCATCACAGACTCTGTCCGCGTCAATGCCATGCGAACCAAGATGCCCTTCGTCAGCATCGGCACTGCCCCCTCTATGGACGGCTACACATCGGTGGTGTCGCCTTTGATTTTCCGCGGGGTTAAGGTGCACAGGGCCGGACCCTGCCCTGAGATAATCGTCTGCGATATCGACATACTGAAAAGCGCGCCTATGCACATGGTGGCGGCGGGGGTTGGCGATGTTCTGGGCAAGTATATCGCCAAGGCGGACTGGATAATCGGCAATATCATAAACGATGAGCCCTATTGCCCCGTCTGTGGGGAGATCGTCACCGACGCTGTGAACAAGTTGGTTGAAAACGTGGACGAAATTCGCCAAAAAACGGACAAGGGAATTCGGATATTGATAGAGGCATTGCTGCTGTCCGGCGTGACGATAATGATCGTGGGCCACACGAGGGCAGTGGCCTCGGTGGAACACAACATCGCCCATTACTGGGAGATGAAAATGCTGGCAAAGACGGGCAAAGCGCCTTCCCACGGGGCCAGTGTGGGCGTTGCAACGTTGATGGTGTGGCCCGCTTTCATGAAGTTTTTGGATGAAGACCTTTCCAATCTGGACATTGAAAAGATAAAGGCGGGAAGGATGTCAAAGGAGGACAGGGTCAAATGGATGCTGCACGCCTATGGCGAGGCCGCCGGAAACTCCATAATGGAGGAAAATCAGGGCGACTTCCTCTCCTGGGAGGAGCAGCTTCGCCGCATAAAAAGAGCGCAGGAGCGCAGCGAGGATATCAAGGCAGCCATCCGCGAAATGCCCGCCCATGATGCTATCTACAGGGCGATGGAAAATCTTGGAGCGCCGCTGCTGCCCGGCGAGCTGAATATTGATGACGAGCTGCTCGATTTAAGCCTTAGATGCGCCAAGGACTACCGTACACGCTATACCCTCTTTAAAACCTTGGATGAATGTGGTCTGCTGGATGAATATATCGATGAGATATACAAAAAAACGCCATGATGGTGAAGGAAAGGGGCGCTGATGCGCTCCTTTTTTATGGGCATCATCTGCTTGGGAACTTCAACTTGTGATATTTGGCTTTTAAGTATATAATATTTATAGAATTTTGGCAAAAGACGAGACTTTAGCCACTCGGTAAATAATGCGAATCTTATGCCTGACTTCGGCTGGGCTGAGCAGCTTCACCCTTATGGCCGCAGATCCTTCAGCCCGTCCAATTATCGCTTTTAAGGCCGTTGACTGCTCGATGGGCTTTTTGTTAGGCAAAGATGGCATTCCCGTGGGTAGTGGCAGCGATTCTAGCGATGTATGCCGCTAAACTTGGTGAGGAAAGGGCATGCTAAAGGCCATCAGCCCTTTGATTAGAGCGTTAAAACACAGTGTGCAGCTATGTTTTTTTATTGTGGAGCTTATTTCGCAGTGAGAAACCAGCATGATATTGCTCTCAGTAAAAAACACGGCAGTAAGACATTCTAGGGAAAAAAGAGAAAAAACAGGATTTTGAAAGGAACAAGGGATGGAAAAGGTTTGGGCCCTGGGCGTATTGGGATTGGGAGAAGGGCGCAGCATAATGTCTGCCGCGCTGGGCAGCCGGCGCTGGAAGCTGGCGAATATCTGCGACCTGAACGAGGAGCTTTGCAAAAGCAGATGCGATGAATTCGGCTTTAACAGGTACACCACCCGCTATGAGGATATGCTGGATGACCCCGGAATTGACGTCATTGGCATATACACGCCTGATCAGCTTCACGCCTTGCACGTTAAAATGGCGCTAAAGGCCGGCAAGCATGTGATCTGCACAAAGCCGCTGCTGGTGGGGCTGGAGGAAGCGAATGACCTGATGAAAGTGCAAAAGGAGACGGGCAAAAGCGTGTTTGTGGGGCAAAGCTCGCGGTATTTCGAGTCCACAATGAGGCAAAGGCAGGACTATGAGGCCGGAAAGCTGGGCGAGATGATCACGCTGGAAACGCATTATATCAGCGACTCCCGCTGGTTTCTGGGTAAGGACTGGAGCCATCAAAAGGGGTTTTCCTGGCTGTACAACTTCTTGGTTCACCCGGTGGATCTTGCAGTGTGGTATCTGGGTGATGTAAAAAGCGTCTATGCATCGGGCATGACAAGCGCAAACACCAGGGCCCGGGGCGCCGATTCCCCAGATGCAATGAAGGTTATCCTCACCAACAAGGACGGCCTGTGCGCCAGCGTGAACGGCGTTTACGCTTCGCCCTCCCTTCCGGGAAAGGTTCAGCAGTCAATAAGCTGCACCCTAAGGGGCACTACTGGCGTTTGCATGGGAGGCTCAAACCTTTCATATGTCTATAAGTTCGATGAAAGCGGCAGTGAGGCCCATGAGCTGGATTTTTCAAGCAGATGGAGCTATTATTACCGCTTTGAGGGCGCCACTCACCACGCGGGTGAGTATCAAAACTATATCGAGTATTTTGCCGCCGAGATGGATGCCGGCCGCGCCCCAAAGCCGGATTTGTACGAAGGCATACGCACCATCGCTGTGATGGAGGCGATAAAGGAATCCATGAGCGCCGGGGGCGTGATTGAAGTGCAGGATGTTTTGGACAAGTACAACATTACTATTTAGTAGATATGAAATCAGCTAGGAGGATTTAATGAGCAGAGCCGTACAACTGATTTTCACTGGCAATTCACCGAGAATTCAAACTGGCCTTTCCTATATCGAGTCATTTTTGGCGGAAGCAGGCTATGATGTCATAAGGAGCAATGGCGTCCCCCAGACGCGCTCTCAGACTCTGTGCATTTATGCAGGGGCCAGGGCGCAAGATCAGTTCATCCAAGAGCTTGAAAGGGAAGAGATCGTCTTATACCACAGCAAAGAGCCCCAGGGTGAGGGCTTTTACATTCAAAGCTGCCCGGGAAAGCTGCTGATAATAAGCGGTGGCAGCGAAACGGGCTGTCTTTACGGCTGCCTGGAGCTTTGTGAACGCATTAAAGCGCAGGGGGAATTACCCCGTGAAATCGCCTTTGGGGACGAGCCGGAGTTTAGGCTGAGGGGCCCGGCCATTGGCCTTCAGAAAACGAAAATAGAGCCGCCAAGGCTTACATATGAATATCCCATCACGCCGGATCGCTTCCCCTGGTTCTATGACAGAAAAATGTGGGAAGATTTTCTGGAGATGATGACATGGAACCGCTGCAATATACTCTATGTTTGGAGCGGTCACCCCTTTTCGTCGCTGGTGAAGGTGCCGGATTACCCCGAGGCGCAGGAGGTCAGCGATGAGATTTTCGAGAAAAACCAGCAGATGTTCAACTGGATTACCCGAGAGTGTGACCGCCGGGGCATCTGGCTGGTGCAAAAGTTTTATAACATTCATATTCCTCTGCCCTTTGCACAGAAACATGGCCTGGAGCTTCTTCAAAGCAGCATAAGGCCTTTAGTTGCTGACTACACCAAAAAGGCAATAATTGAGTTTATAAAAGCATTCCCTCATGTGGGCTTGATGGTCTGCCTGGGTGAGGCTCTGAGGGGAAACGAAAACAAGACCAAATGGTTTGTGGAAACGATTTTGCCAGCCGTGAAGGAAGGCGTAAAAGAGGCGGGGCTTACCGAAAACCCGCCGGTTATTCTACGCGGCCATGACTGCGACCCATACGACGCCATGACAAAGGGCATGGAGGTCTACCCCGACATATACACCATGTGGAAATACAACGGCGAGGGCTTGACGACATATTATCCCAGGGGGAGATGGCAGGGAACCCACCGTTCTTTGAACGGCCTTGGCCAGGCGCATATAATGAACGTGCATATATTGGCCAACCTTGAGCCCTTCCGCTTCCAGGCGCCGCATTTCATCCAGAAATGCGTGCAGGCAGGCAGGGATCGCCTTGGTTGCAACGGCCTGCATCTTTACCCGCTGTTCTATTGGGATTGGCCCTATTCCCCCGACAAGGAAAACCCCCGCCTGCGCCAGATAGAAAGGGACGCCATTTGGTATCAGGCATGGTTTCGCTATGCATGGAAGGCCGACCGCGATGAAAGCACAGAGCGTGTTTACTGGGCAGAGCAGCTTTCGCAGATGTACGGCTGCAGCGCTGAAAGTGCGGATAAAATCATCACCGCCTTTGAGGACGCCGCCCAGTGCCAGAGCCGTATCCTTGGGCGCGTGGGCATCACCGAGGGCAACCGCCAGACGATGAGCCTGGGCATGACATTAAGCCAGATGACGAATGTGAAAAGATACCGCCCCAATCTGGATCTGTGGAATTCAGTGGCCCGAAAGGGAGAACAGCCGGCTGAGTTTATTCAAAAGGAGCTGAAGGGCGAATGCCATGTGGGGGAAACCCCTGCGGATTTGATTGACGATGTGGAGTTCTTTGCGGGCCATTCCCGCGGTGCTTTCCGCTCCATCAACAGGGCGGACATCTCCCAAAACATGGAGGAATTTGAGCGCTTGGGCAATGATATCGAAGCCATCGGCTTGATGAGCGATTTCTACGCCCGGCAGACGGATGCGGCCCTGGATATCTTAAGATACAAGTACACGATGGATGAAAGCTTCAGCGGCGATGTCTCACTGCTGAAAAGCGCCCTTGAAAAGGCGGAAGATGCTCTTGCGATATACCGCCAGCTTGCGCAGCTTACTGAAAAGACATACCTTTATGCCAACAGCATGCTGACTAGACAGCGCAAGATACCATTCCCCGACGGCGACGCCTTCGGCCACTGGACCCAGTGCCTTCCCATGTATGAAAAGGATGTCCAAAACCTGCGCTGGAACATCGAAAAGCTTGAAAAGGGGCAAAAGCCGGTTTCGCCGGCGCTGGCGTTTGGCGCGGAGCCTTTAAAGACGGCTCCCTTTAAGCTGCTGAGCGATGATTGCCAGACATATCCCTTTGCTGCCAACCAGAGCGTGTTCACGGACAGCGATAACAGGATAAAGGAGATGGCGCCGGAGCTTAAGAATCTCACGGGAGTCCGCTTCGGCCTTGGAAAGGCCATAACCGGCGGTGTCAATATTGAAATCGAATGCGGGGAAGACTGCTACATTTTGATCGGCTACATGAACGCAAAGGGAATAGAATGGCTGCAGGTTCCCGACCTTGAAACAAACACCCATGCCGACGACAGGGGCGGCCTTTCGGTGCTCTATGAAAACGCTGTGAAGGTAGAGGGTGCGCCGGCCGTCAATATCCACGCCTTTAGATATGAAAAGGGCAGACATTCCATCTATATGGGAACGGGGGGCTACATATTGGCGGGCGTAGTTTCATCAAAGGAAAAGTTGACAGCCAGAAACGCTCAGCTTGTGGGCGAAGCGCTGGATTCGCTGGACTGGCTGTATGAAAAGGAGGAAGAGCTGTGGCGGTAAAGAAGTTGCCGAAGGAAATGACGGGTGCCGAACTTAAGTCTATGCTGAAAAGCAATGTGAACTTCAAGAGCCTGGGGGGCGTGCGCTGCGATGAGCTGCGTCTTTCAAAGGAGGACATGCAGTGGTGGAGGGACGCCAAAATAGGCATGTTCATCCACTGGGGGCTGTATTCGATTTGGGGTAGGGGGGAATGGGTGCGCCACAATGAGAAGATCCCCTACGAGGAATACAGCAAGCTTGCAGACGAATTCAACCCCGTGGACTTCGAGCCAGGCGAATGGGTGGACCTGGCGAAAGATATGGGAGCAAAGTATATGGTGATGGTGTCCAGGCATCATGACGGCTTCTCCCTTTGGAACAGCCCGGGAAGCTATCAGAAATTCACAAGCTGGGACAGCGCTTCCCAAAGGGACTTCGTGGGCGAATATGTGAAGGCGGCCCGGGAGAGCGATATGAAGGTCGGAATATATTACTCCCCCATGGACTGGCGCTTCCCTGGCTACTTCGACCCGAAGGGCCTGCCGGAAAACGCCGCGCTTATGAAGAAGCAGTGCTATGATCAGGTGGCTGAGCTAACGACAAACTACGGGCCCATCGATATACTGTGGTATGACGGTGGTTGGCTGGCCCACAAGGGCAGCGACACATCCAGCGCATGGTTCTGGGAACCGGAAAAGCTGAACAAAATGGCCCGGGAAAATAGCCCAAAGGCCGTGATTAACCCGCGCTCCGGCTGGCAAGGTGACTTTTACTGCGATGAAGGCTCCCGCGAGGTCAAGGGGAACATCATCCCCGTGCCGTGGGAGAAGTGCATGTGCGTCTGTTCGGGCGCTTCCTGGGGTTGGATGCCGGATGACCCCGTGTCCAGTCTGGGTTTTCTGATAAAGATGCTCTCGGATGTGGTCTGCCGCGGGGGCAACTTCCTGCTGAATATTGGCCCTGACAAAAACGGAAAGCTGTCCGACGAGGTGACCGGGCGCATCAGGGAGCTGGGAGCATGGATAAAGGAAAACGCAGAGGCCATATATGACACATCGGCCGGGCCTTTTGAGCCGGAGGACGATGTGTTTGGCTCTGTCTTCAGGGAAGATAATATATACCTGCATGTGCAGGACGTCGAGGCTTTTGAAAAGCTAAAGCTTCCCGCAATAGAGGGGCGAGTTTTGTCGGCGGAAGTTCTGGGCGGAAAAAGCTGCGAATTCACACAGGATGAAAGCGGCATTTGCATCAGTTTGCCGAAAGATATCTACCCGCAGACAGTAACAATCGTGAAGCTGGCGTTGGACAGGGCTCTTAGCAAGGCGGAGGATGCCGACGTTTACTTCACGGGGAAGGAGTGAGTGGATGCATTACGGAGCGTCTTACTATCCGGAGCATAAAAGCGCAAAGGACCTGCGCCATGATGTCAAGCTGCTGATAGATTCCGGCATAAACACAGTCCGGATGGGCGAATTTGCCTGGAACCGCTGGGAGCCGGAGCCCGGCAGGTTTGAGTTCGGCTGGATGGATGAGGTGGTGGAAGAGCTGGGCAGAAACGGCATCAAGACAGTCATCTGCACTCCGACAGCCTGCCCGCCAGCATGGATTTTCTTCAAATATGAAATGGCCTATGTGGACAACCGAGGAGTGAAAAGGCCCTTCGGAGGAAGGCGGCATTACTGCTACAACAGCGAGGACTACCGCCGCCACTGCGCAAAGATCACCGAGGCCATTGCCAGCCATTATGGCAATCACCCACATGTGTTGGCCTTCCAGATAGACAACGAGCCCGCGCAGGAGGTCACAGGGCGCTGCTGCTGCCCCATATGCCGAAAGAAGTTCAGCGCCTGGCTTGAAAAAAAGTATGGCGATATTCAGGAATTCAACCGCAGGAGCGGGGGCGTTTTCTGGGCGCAGGAATATGACAGCTTTGATCAAATTAGCCCGCCGGTGAACAGCATCGAGGTTGGGGCGCAAAACTCAATCATTGCCTTTCACGAAAACCCCACCGTGCGAATGGAGTTCGAACGCTTTTCAAGCGAGAGCCAGATCGAGTTTCAGGCGGTGCAGTCGGAAATATTAAAGCGCCACACCAAATACCCCGTCACCACCAACGGCACGGGCCTTGCCACCAACAGCATTGATTACTATGAAAGTTTTAAAGATCTGGACGTTTACGCCTTTGATTTTTACCCCAGTCTGCGAGACGCCAGGGTTGATTCCTTCCCCTATGCTTTCGGGCGCGGAGTGAAGGGAGATGGGCGTTTTTGGGTGATGGAGTTCATGTCCGGGGGCGGCCACAGGCTTGGCGGCTCCGGGCGGCTTCAGACAAACCCAGGCGCCCTTAAAAGGGCCACGGTACACTCATTCGCCCACGGCGGCGAAATGATGCTGCACTTCCAGTTCAGAACATTCCCCTTCGGCGCGGAGCAGCTTAACTACGCAATCGTCGACATGGACGGCGTTCCCAGAAGAAGGTATGAAGAAATGCGGGAGACTGCGGAGCTGATGCGGCGGCTTGCGCCTATCGGCCAGCTTAAAGTATGTTCAAAGGCGGCTGTGTGCGTGGATTACGAAAGCCTTTGGGCCCACAGAATAAAACCTGCCAACAGCCCTGACCTGGAATATTTAAAGCATGCCACCTGCTATTACCAAAAGCTGATGGACATGGGCGTCGGCACGGATGTCATTTCGCCTCATGCGGACTTTAGCGCCTATAAGCTGCTGGTTCTGCCTGCCGCATTTGTTATGACCGATAAGGTTAAGGAAAAGGTGAGGGAATTTGTCCGCAATGGCGGGACTGTTTTGGCCACATTCCTCACCTCCGTTAAAAATGAGGACAACGTGGGCTATACGGATTCACTGCCCTCGGGCCTCACTGATGTTTTCGGCGTAATAGTTCAGGAAGTGGAGCCGGTGTTCCAGCATAGCAAGGCTGGCGTCTGCTACAAGCGGGGCGGGGAGGGCATCCATTCCCAGGACGGCCTTTGGAGTGAGCTTCTAAAGGGCGAGGCCGAATTCAAGGCCTTCTACACGCAAAGCTACAAAAAGGGCTCGGCAGTGGTTTCCAGAAATCACTTTGGAAAGGGCTTTGCCTGGTACGCCGGAACCCAGCTTCAGGGAGATGCGTTTTCAGCCTTGATGCAGGA
>JBNRMR010000044.1:0-33172 GCA_050309705.1 Christensenellales bacterium
GCGCTAAGGAGCAGCCTTACTTTCATCTGCGAATATGGCGTTGCAAGACATGGCAACGATGAGGTGATGGGTACGCTGTTTTTTGCGGAGATTGAGGAGATGGGGCCGCTGCCCAAAAGCGAGATCGCCCAGGTCATATTGCTGGAGCAGTTCCCGGAAGGGAAAAGGCTTACCTATCCGGACATTCAGCCTGTTTTGATGAAGCATGCGATGAAAATTGCAAACGGTTGCGTGTCCACGGAGGAATCATCGTTATTGTGTTCTGGATGATGCTATTGAACGGACGGAGAGTTTCTGCAGCAGTGTGGAAGATTGCCAGACGAATTAATAGGTATGCCGGCATTGAAGAGCTGCTTTACGCCAACCTTGATTTGCTGACTGATTAAATCATGTGCTAGGGAAAGCTGCGATGGAAATTGCGGCAGGGGCCGGCGGGCGGATATATGCTCTAATTTTGCAGGGCGCTTGTCAATTTCGCTTAATGTAAATCAAGGGCGCAGAGCTGTAAGCCTGGAATGCCGAAAGAAGGCCGCGATTTGAATCAGGCCGTATTCTGCTTGTTCGCCAAAGCGGGTGCAAGCTCTTTTTATTCTTAAAGCCAACTCCTGCAAAAATTTTATAATGCGAAATTAACATAAGCCTTGCCACTATTCCAAAACTATTGGTATGCATGAAAATGCATAACTCATTATGAGGAGTAGGGTTTTACATTATCCGCTATTCTGCCAAATCCGCAGAACGGGAATCAAGCGGTTGGGTCTGTTGAGTTTTACGAAACTGCCCGGGGGGCACATTGTAATATTTTTTGAACGCCTTGCAGAAGGACTGTACATTGGCAAAGCCCAATTTGTCGCTGACAAAGCTGATGTCCTCGTTGTCTTTTAGCAGCTCTGCCGCCTTATCAAACCGGCGTTTGGTATAATACGCCTGTATCGTCATCCCCATGGCTTTAGAGAAGGTTTTGGACAAATGCACATAGCTATAGCCGAGCCGATCGCCCAACTCTGTCAGGTGGCGTATATTGGTTAGATTTGTGTCGATGTAGCTGATGATCTCGTAAACAAACATCGGGGTGTTATCCACCGACAGCGTGGAAAAATAATGCTTCAGGTGCTGCCTTTGAAAACTGCGGTAAGTGAAAATGATAATTTGGCATAAGTAGGAGGCCAGCAATTCCTCGGACAGCGGATTAGGGTTTGACATTTCGCTGAGCGCCATCACAAAAGGCTCATAAATATTATAGATATCAATAGCAACAGGATTAACAAGGTTGTTAAAAAAGTCCTCCACCGGTGCGTATTGGCAAAAGTCATTGGCAGACTGGTTAAAGGTAAACGCCATGCAGACATAGCGAAGCGGGTTGCTTTTGGATGAACGAATATAGTGGATGTCGGATTTTGAAACCAGAAACAGCATGCCCGGGGTGACCTGATATGACACACCGTTACGGGCAAATACGCCTTCGCCGGAAACGATGTAGGAAATTTCATGACAGAATTGCTTGTGATCCCTCACTTCATAATCGTCTGAGCAGGCAAGGTCGCAAAGCTGGTACAGTTGAAACAGGCGAAAAACCCGAGGTGATTGCATAAAAGCGTTATCGATGTGGTAACGTTTTTTCGGCTCTCTCATAGCATCCCCCCCCTTTGTCTGATCTTACCATATTCAAAACCATTGCTGCAAGGGTTTTGGCATAATATATGGAAAAGCTAAAAAATGACAAACAACTAGCTAAAATGGGATATTGTGTTGCCTGCATAATTCCAGTATTGTTAAGGTGCAAAACGTCATCGATTTAAAAGGAGTGTTGATATGGACCTGACTTGTGTGGCTGTAATTGGCTGTGGAACCATCGCGAACAGCGCTCATATTCCAGCTTATCTGAAAAACGAATCCGTAAAAATCAAGTATTTCTGCGACATCCTGCCCGAGCGCGCTCAAGCAGCTGTGGACAAATATGGTTGCGGTATCGCCGTGACAGATTACCATGAGGTGCTGAGTGACGAGGAAGTGACCGCTGTCTCTGTTTGCACGCCCAACAATGTGCATGCACCGATTGCCATTGACTGCATGCGCGCCGGCAAGCATGTATTGTGCGAAAAACCGGCGGCAAGAACCTATGAAGAAGCGCTTGAAATGCAGCGTGTGCAGAACGAAACCGGCAAGGTGCTGAACATTGGCGTGGTTAACCGCTTCAACAACAGCGTCAACCGAATTAAACAATACATTGACGAAGGCAAGCTGGGCGAGGTATATCACGTGTATGTCAGCTTTCGTGCGCACCGCTCTATTCCCGGCCTGGGAGGCGCCTTTACCACCAAGGCCATTGCGGGCGGCGGAGCGCTGATTGACTGGGGCGTGCACTTTCTCGACATTGTGATGTACTGTTGCGGCGATCCGCTGCCGAAAACCATTTCGGGTGAGACCTTCTGCAAACTGGGCAAAAACATTTCCGAATACACCTATACCAATATGTGGGCAGGCCCTGCGAATGCGGACGGCATATATGACGTGGAAGATTCAGTTTCCGGGCTGATCCGCACGGAAGGACCGGTGATAACGCTCCACGGCGCATGGGCGCAGAACATTGGTGAGAGCGAAATGCACATAGACTTTATGGGCGACAAAGGCGGTATTCGCCTGCATTACGGCAAAAACTTTGACGTCTATACGACCGAGAACGGCGCGCTGGTATCCTATACGCCCTCTTTCGCCATGAACAATCACTTTGAAAACGAGATTAACGCCTTTATCGATTGTATCCGGACGGGCAAAAAGCTGCCCTCGCACATTGACACCGTAATTGTAACCGCCAAAATTTTGCAGGCCATTTACGATTCCGCCGAGCAGCACAAGGAAATTGTCTTTTAAGAGGAGGAGGATATCTGTGAAAATCGGGTTTATTGATTACTATCTTGACGAATGGCATGCTAACAACTACCCACAGTTGATTCGGGAAGTGTCGGGTGGCAGTGCAGAAGTGGCATATGCCTATGCCATGATGGACAGCCCCAAAGGCGGGCTTACCACGGATGAATGGTGCGAAAAACATCAGATCGCCCGCTGCGCAACTATTGAGGAACTCATTGAAAAATGTGATGCGCTGATCGTGCTATCCCCCGACAACTGCGAAATGCATGAGTTTCTGTGTCAGTTGCCGCTGCGTTCGGGCAAGCCCACCTATGTAGACAAGACCTTTGCCCCAGACCTTGCGACGGCAAAGCGAATTTTTGCGCTGGCCGAACAGTCGGGCACGCCCTGCTTTTCCACGTCCGCGCTGCGCTACGCCAAGGAATACCGCGAGGTGGACGTGGACGCGGTATGTGCAGCCAGCCTGTGGGGTAGCGGGAGCTTTGATACCTATTCCATCCATCAACTTGAACCTCTGGCCATGTTGATGAAAGTGCCCGCAAAACGCATGATGTGCCTGAAGGCGCAAGGATGGGTGACTTTATCTGTGGAGTTTGTGGACGGCAGGTATGGAACCATCACTCATTTCGAAAAAGGGTCGCCGTTTGTATCCAATATCTGCACCGGCAAGGGCAACCATCTGTTCCATGTGGAGCCTGGCTTCTTCCGTGAACTTATCGCAGAAATGGTGGACTTCTTCCACACGAGCGTTGTGAAGGTGGCGCATGAGGATACGATGATTATAATGGCTATGCGGGAAGCCGGCCTGAAAGCTCTGAGTAAGCCGGGAGAATGGGTCGCGGTGGAAGTGATTTGACGCTTAGTGCGTGAACGGGAGTGTATAATATGAAAATTCATCGAATAGGGATCATCGCGGATTGCCTGGGTCTGCCTTTCCGTGAAAGCATGGAAGCCTGCGCAGAACTGGGCGCCGAAGGGGTGCAGCTGTATGCAGTGGAGGGAGACATGAACCCCGATATGCTGACTGCGGCGCAAATTGCTGAGAAGAAGTCGATCATCCGCGGCTGCGGGCTGGAAGTAACCGCGCTGTGCGGCGATCTGGGCGGTCATGGCTTTGCACGGCGCGAGGAAAACCGCCGGAAGATTGATAAATCCAAGCGCATCGTGGAGCTGGCTCTGGCGATGGATTGCCACATTGTCACCACCCATATCGGAGTGGTGCCGGAGGATAGCGGCAGCGATACGTACAAAGTGATACAGGAAGCCTGCAACGAACTGGCGGAATATGCCCACAAGCGCGGCGCCTTTTTTGCGATCGAAACCGGACCCGAACCCGTCGAGCGGCTGAAGAGGTTCCTGGACAGCCTGTCCTCCAGGGGTGTGGCGGTCAATTACGATCCGGCCAATCTGGTGATGGTGACAGGCGACGATCCTGTGGAGGGCGTCTACACCTTGCGTGACTACATTGTTCATACACATGCCAAGGATGGCATAATGCTGAGAAAAACCGATCCGAAGATCGTGTATGACTTTTTTGCAGAGGGCGGCATTGGCGATCTGCGCCTGGGCGATTATTTTCTGGAAACGTCGCTTGGACAGGGCAAGGTGGACTTTGCCGGCTATTTGAAGGCGCTGTCCGATGTGGGCTATGAAGGCTATCTGACCATCGAACGAGAAGTGGGCGACAATCCCGCAGAGGATATCAAGCATGCCATTGCGTTTTTGCGTTCCTGTCAGGCCCAGCTCATCAAACAGCCGAGGCCTAGCTGCTAAAACCTATGGAATACTGAACTGATGACCATGGGTCGGTTTATGTCAGCTGAGCCACATTGGTGAGCAAATGTCTCAAAGAAAATTTGCAGGCATTAAGGGGGAAAGGCTTATCTATACAGACCGCGCCATTTAAGCGCAGGGAATGTGGAGAATAAAAAGGCGGAGGAAAACCTTCGCCTTTTCTTTTTAATTGATTTTTATAAGCTGATTATTTCTTTATGCAGTCTGTGACGCGCTGCGCCGGTATGCCGAACTTTTCGCACAGAGTGGCTATATCCCTAAGAACGCCATCACCGCAGCCGATGCCGTGTTCACGGAAAAAATCCTCATTCTCGTATTCAATTTCGCCTGAGTAATAGAGTCTGTCCATGTCGGGGCGGACGGGGTTTGCCTTGATCTTGTCTATAAGGCTATCTACCCTTTCAACAAAATCGTCATATTCTGTGAATTTTGATACATCCATCGCCACGAAGAAATGGCCGACTTCCTGCTTGCGGTCCAAATTGCTGTATAGATTGGGCAGCTCCGGGTTGGTAAGGCCGCCGGAAAGCTCGCTGCATAGTATGGCCACCATCATCGTCAGCGCGCTGCCCTTGTATGTGCCGAAGGGGAGCATGATGCCGCTGAGGGCCTCCTTGGGATCGGTGGTGGGATAGCCCTCTCTTGTCACTGCCCAGCCCTCGGGAATGTCTGTGCCCTCGATGTCTGCCAGGTTGATCTTACCCCTTGCAACCACAGAGGTGGCGGCGTCAAAGACCAGCGGTCGGTACTTTTTCGCCGGGACCACTATGCATATGGGGTTCGTGCCGAACATGGGCTCCATGCCGCCCCAGGGAGCGATTGAGGGAGGAGCGGTGGTAAAGGACATGCCGATCATGCCTTTTTCAGCAGCCATGAAGGCGTAGTAAGCAGCGATGCCGTAGTGGTTGGAGTTGCGCACTGCAGCAGCGGCGATGCCGTATTGCCCCGCCCTTTCGATGCAGTCCTCCATGGCCTTTGTGCCCACAACGACGCCCATGCCGTTATCGCCGTCAAATGTCACTGCGGCAGGGGCCTCCTTGACGATTCTAATATCCGGATTGGGGTTGATCAGCCCGCTTGCGACTCTGGTGCAGTAGACCATTATACGGCTTATGCCGTGGGAGGAGACCCCCCGAAGATCCGCCATCAAGAAGTTGTCTGTTACAGCCTCGGCATGATCGCGGCTCAAACCTGCTTTTTGGAAAATTTCTGATATGAGCGCAAATATTTTGTCATAGTGTAGATGGTTTTTAAAAGTTTCTCTTGCCATATAGGCCTCCTTTTTGTGGTTGTCAAGCATATGGGTAAATTATACACCAGTTTAAATGAAAATCAACTTAATATGAGCAAAAAAATGCGCAAAGAAATGCCCTTGGCAACATTTCCCGAAGTTCAGTCGTTTTTAGTGATGGATAAACCAATGATTTTACGGAGTGCAACAACATGAAAAACATTAAAAAACAGTTAAGGCTTCTATTATGCGCATTGGCGGTGGTGCTGCTTCTGGCGCCGGCGCTTGCGGGTGCCCAGTCCGGGGGAATGCTGGTTTTGGGCAATGACCTGAGCGAGAGCCAGCGGGAAAAAGTTCTGGGGCTGTTGGGGTTAAGCTCCGCCCAGGACGCCGACCAGGTTCTGTATGTGACCATAGACGACGAAAAGGCTTTGCTTGGTGGGCTTGTCTCGGCGGACAAGATTGGCAGCCGCTCCATTTCCAGCGCCTGGGTAAAGCTGCTGGATGAGGGCTCGGGCATAAAAGTAAAGAGCCACAACATAACCTATATAACAGACGCCATGTACGCTTCGGCGCTTATAACCGCTGGAGTTGAAAATGCGGATGTAATAATCGCCGCGCCCACGAAAGTTTCAGGAACTGCCGCCCTCGCGGGGATATTCAAGGCCTATGAAGTGGCGGCCAACATCACGCTGGATTCCGTTGCAAAGGCCGTCGCCAGTGAGGAGCTGCTGCTTTCGGGCGAACTGGCAGAGTTCATCGGCTCTGAGGAGGCGGTGAGGCTGATCGCTGACCTTAAGAAGATGGTTATAGACAATGGCTGGGATAATATCGAGACCATTCGCCCCGCCGTGGTGGACATGGCCGAAAGGATGAACATCAATCTCACTGACGACCAGATCGATCAGGTGGCGCAGTTGCTGCTTAAGTTCTGCTCCCTGGACATGAGCGCTGAGGATATCGCCAAGCAGCTTCAGGGAATCCTTAACACTGTTAGCGCCGCGGCAAAAGCCCAGTCCAAGGTGACTGAGTTCGTGGGAAAGGTGGGTGAAACCTTCGCCGCAATCGGGAGCTGGATAGTGAACCTTTTCAGGAGATAGCTGCTGCATGAAAAAACAGATAGACAAAGTCCGAGAGGAGTTCACTAAGCAGGCTGAAAGCTTCAACGAATACCAAAAATCCTTTTCACGCCAGGAGTATAGCCGTTTCATAGTCAGCAACATGGCACTTTCAAAAAGCGATGTCGTGCTTGAAGTGGCAGCGGGAACCTGCGCCTTCGGCAGGGAAATTGCGCCCCATGTGAAGCAAATCGTGGAACTGGACTCAACCGGCGCCATGCTTGATGTTGGCAAGAGGGAGGGCGAAAAGGCGGGCATAACCAATGCGGTCTACATGAACGGTCTTGCGGAGGAGCTTCCCTTTGAGGATGAGAGCTTCGATGCGGTGGTGTCTCGGCTGGCCTTCCACCATTTTCAGGACGCAAAAACACCTTTTCGCGAGATGCACCGCGTGCTGAAAAAGGGCGGGAAGCTGGTGATTGTGGACATGGAGGCGCATGAGGAAGCCCTGCGGCAGACCGCCGACTTCTATGAAAGGCTGAGAGACCCTTCCCATGTGCGCTGTTTTTCCCGGGAGGAGTTCGGGCAGTTGGCGCAGCGGCATTGCATGCAAGTGGAGCACTGCGAAATGATTCGCATGCCTGTGAAGCTCAACGACTGGATGGAGCTGACAAAAACCCCGGAAGAAGCCAGAGGGCAGATCGTCTCGGCAATGGAAAACGACATTTTAGGCGGTGAGAAGACAGGCTTTGAACCATATGCAAATGAAGGCGGCATAATGTTCGACCATCTTTGGCTGCAGATAGTAGCAAGGAAGTGAGGACGCAACCAGCCCGGCCAGGTAAAGGCACAAAACAGCGAGGGAAACCCCCGCTGTTTTTTTATGGATGATTATCGGAAAGTGTGCTTCATAGGAGTAAAGCGAAGTCCGTTTACTGTTTGCTCAGTGCCCACATCCACAAAGCCAAGCTTATGATAGATTTCTACGGCATACGGGGATGAGTTAACAGTCATTTCATGACAGGAGCTATTTTCAGCGTAGTAATCAAGCGCGGTGCGGTGCAGGCTTTTAGCGATACCCCTGCGATGGTATTCTTTATCCACGAACAAAAGGGAGATATTACATGGGGGACGCGTAGCAATCATTCCAACAAGCTTATCATCATCCCAATAGCCCCATAATAAAAGCCGATTGTTTCTCATGCGCTCTTTCACAGAATCCATCGCGATGAAGGCTTGAAACTCCCGTATTCCTTCGTCCGCATATCCCGGGGCTTCAAACTCCTTGAAAACATGCCAAACCAAGTCCAGCACGCCAGACTTTTCCAACATATCTATAGCAATTGGTTTTATCATTATGGTGCCTTTCGAGCGAGCTTATCAGGCGTATTGCTGCCCGTATTGGGGGCTTGGTGCAACGCCTTGGCCGCTGACTTCAAGATAGAAGGAAGCCCTTGCCGCATTCATGTAGGGATTAAGCCACAGAAAGCCGATGCCGAATGTGAGGGCGGCCAGTATGCTCCAGCCGATGAAGCTAAGATCAAGAATGAAAAGACGGCCTTTGTTTCCATTCATCATATCCTTGGAGATATCCACCGCTTCGCGGATGCCCATGTCCGGGTTTTGGGCCATAATGTATGGGGCCATGGCGTAGCGGTAGGAAGCAATTATGCCGGGGATCACCAGCAGCAGCGACCAAAGAAATATGAATAGCGATGTGAACAGGCTAAGCCCCCATGCTTTCAGCCAGATTCTAAAGCGGCTGAACAGCATGTCAACCCTAACGGCCTCGCGCCTGATCAGGGCGATATAGTATATGTTATGCCCCAGAGTCACGCTTGCGCCGACTACGGACCATACCAGAGCGATTATGAACATCAGCGCTGCCGACATAGCTAAGATACTGGATAAGATGTGGAAATACGGCGATGTGGTGATTTCAGAGAGGTTTCCGGCAAAACTGCCAAAAATGGAGGAACCTTCGCCGCTATAGTTGCTGCTATAATCGCCAAAGTTGTAGTTGAAGCCGCTCCCGGGAGAGCCGCCGCCTCCCATAAGTGCGGCTATTAGCGATACCAGCAACGATATGCCCCATTTTCCGCGAAGAGAGTCCAGCGCGTCGCGCTTGAAATCGGCTGATCTTTTATACATTCCTTTACCTCCAATCGATATTGCTTCTGTGATTTCATATTGTTTGTCGGCGGCCATTCCTTCGGGCCCGCCAACCCGCAATTTGCTTCACAAATGGCTAAACTTATCACATTGTTTGTCGGCGGCCATTCCTTCGGGCCTGCCAACCCGCAATTTGCTTCACAAATGGCTAAACTTATCATAGCATACTTTACTTCATCGCAGGGTAAAAACGATGTAAAAAAACGTTTTTAGGATATGTAGCTTGATATATGCCCATCATTATGCTATAACTGAAATGTTAAGATTTTTGGGGGTAACAGCACATGGCCATAAAGCGTTTTCGCGTTGTAATTTTCTATGTCGTCATTTCCCTATTCTGGATGAGCATGTATGTGTATGTGCCCAATCTATCCTCATACAGCAGCAAAGTCATCGGCGCGACAGACACAATGGTGGGCAGCATCATTGGCATCTACGGGCTAACTCAGCTTTTGCTCAGGGTTCCGCTGGGCATTTTGAGCGATAAGCTGGGCAGGCGGAAGATATTTGTGGTGCTGGGCTGTGCGGTCAGCGCCATCAGCGCAATGGGCCTCGCCCTTTCAAGGGGGCCCCTTGGGATGCTTATATTCCGCGGCCTTGCGGGGGTGGCTGCCAGCGCATGGGTGACGTTCACAGTGCTTTTCTCCAGCTATTTTGACGCCGAGGAAGCGCCCAAGGCCATGCTGACGGCCATGATCTGCAACAATCTGGGCCAGATGACGGCGACGCTTTTGGGGGGCGTGGTCTCCGAGCGCATAGGGAACCTGGCGCCGTTTTGGCTATCGGCGATAACCGGCCTGATGGCGGTTGTTCTCAGCCTGTTCGTGATGGAAAAAAGGCCGGATGTCTCCAAGAGCCTTAAGGTAATAGACCTTTTGAAAGTGGGAACTGACAAGCAGCTTCTTGTGGTAAGCGGCCTTGCGATACTCTATCAGGTCATAAACCAGGGCACCACCTTCGGCTTCACACCCAAGCTCCTGATGGAGATCGGCGGCACAGACCTTCAAAAGGGCCTTTTGAACAGCTTCTCAATTTTTGGCATGGCGGTCATGTCGCTGATCACTTCAAAGGTTCTGATAAAGAGAATCCCAGCCAGATACTGCATCTGGACCGGTCAGATCATGACTGCGGCAGCCGCCTGCCTGATACCGATCATCGGCAAGACTGTGCCGGTTGTATTTGTTCTGCAATTCATTCTGGGCATGGGAAATGGCCTTTCGTTCCCGCTGATGATGGGTATCGCCATCAAGAATATATCCCAGGAAAAGCGCGGCGCGGCAATGGGCTTCTTTCAATCCATTTATGCCCTGGGCATGTACATCGGGCCGCAGTTGGTGGGCATTTTAAGCGATAGGTTCAACTTGGGCGTGGGCATCTTCTGCGTGGGAGTTCTGGGCTTTGCCGCCTTCGCAGTCGCTCTTTTCGCCCTTCGGGAAAAGCAGACGGTTTGAGAGGGGAACGTTGGGGCGCTGCCCCAGACCCCGCAAGCCTTTGAAAAGGCTTGACCCAAACTTTATATAAAGAGTCAAGAGTCCTGTACATTGCGGGTGCAGGGCAGGGCTCTGCGTCATGTACGAATTGTTGGGGCGCTGCCTCAGACCCCGCAAGCATTTGAAAAGGCTTGACCCAAACTTTATATAAAGAGTCAAGAGTCCTGTACATTGCGGGTGCAGGGCAGGGCTCTGCGTCATGTACGAAATGTTGGGGCGCTGCCCCAGATCCCGCAAGCCTTTGAAAAGGCTTGATCCAAACTTTATGTAAAGAGTCATGAGTTCTGTACATTGCGGGTGCAGGGCAGGGCTTTGCGTCATGTACGAATTGTTGGGGCGCTGCCCCAGATTACGCAAGCCTTTGAAAAGGCTTGACCCAAACTTTATATAAAGAGTCAAAGGGGAATTTTTTGCGCATGGATGAAGCCAGGAATCCCTTCCCTGACAGCTATTCTGTTTCCTTATCGCGCTGCCTGACATAGCTCCTATATTCCATGGGCGTACCTTCTTTGGGGATGATGTCCATCTCGGCGGCCGCGGCAAGAGCTTTGATCTTCCCGCTGATTACGGGCTGAAGGCAGAAGGGTACATGGTCGCCGTGATAGCGGTGCAGGGCCACGCATTCCTTGCACTTGCCGTGCCAATCGCAAAGGGTGTTGGGGCAGGTGCAGCGGGAGACGGAGGAATCTGCCGCAAGCTTGCGGTTTTTCAAAACAAGCTCATAATATTCCTCTTTTGTTCGCATATTTAATGACTCCCCTCAATAAATTTACCCTCATCGCGAAAGGTTTAAAGCGCGCTGAGCCTCTGCGCAATCTCGTCGAAGTAATCTTTGGCCTGCTTTGCGCTTTTAAGTATCTCCTCCTCCGGCTTAAGCCTGTCGCCCATCAGCCCTGTGAACTGGCTGACTTTAAGGCCCAGAGCGTCCTGAACATTCCTGTCGCTGCCCTCGGCCGCCACCAGATAGTAGCAGAGAACGGAGTCCTCTTGGCCCATCCTGTGGGCGCGGTCTTCCGCCTGTGAATGCACCGCGGGGGACCAGTCCAGCTCGCCAAAGACAACGCAGCTTGCTCTTTGCAGGTTCAGCCCCGATGCAGCGCGAAGGGATATGCAGCAGATATCAGTTTTCCCGCCCATGAAGCTTTCGACTGCCTTGTCCTTTTGGGCGGCGGTTTCCCTGCCGGTGATGAACACCGGCTTCAGCGGGCGAAGATGCTTCCTGTATGTGTCCATGACGGCATGGTGGTGTGCAAAGAGCAACACTTTTTCGCCGCCATGCACAAGGGTGCTGACATATGCGCAGACATATTCCGCCTTGGCAAGGCCGGTGGCCTGTCTGTCCATGCGGCTGATCTGGTCGATAAGCAGCGCCCGCTGGGAATCGTTCGTTTCCTCACTGAGCTTTGTGAGAAGGAGCTTCACTCCTTTCATGCCGCTTTCATATATGCTGCTGGAAAAGTCCACCTCATGCACCAGCCTCCTTTTTGGCGGCAGCTGGGGAAGGACTTCTTCCTTTGTGCGGCGCAGTATAAGCCCCTCGTTTTTTAGATGCTCGCCCAAGAGCTCCGGTTTGGAGACGATGTTGTTGCCATAGCCGTGGCACCATTGGCGGGAAAAGCTTTCCCAGCTTCCAAGCGCCTGAAATTCCAGTATGTTGATCACATTCCAAATCTCGCCACCTCGGTTGTAGATGGGCGTGCCGGAAAGGCCGATGGCGTTCTTGCAGCTTTCGGAGAGAAGGCTGGCGCCGCTGTATTTTTCAGTGCCGCTGTGACGCAGTTCCTGGATTTCGTCAAAAACGGCGCAGGTAAAGCCATAGCCTGGAAGCTCATGCTTCCATTTGCGCAAAAGCAGATAATGAACGATGTATATATCCGCCGGCGGCAGGGGATAGGGCTTAAGACCCTTTATCTCATGGATGATTGGTTCGCGGCCGTCGATGACGAGAAAGCGGCGAATCTCCCGCTGCCAGTTGCGGATCAGATGGGGCGGCACCACCACGATCGCGGGAAAGAGTCTTTCGTTAGCCAAAAACGCCAATGCCTGCACTGTCTTTCCCAGGCCCATCTCATCGGCCAGCAGCGCCCGCTCGTTTTGAAGCAAAAAGCCCACGCCCTCCTGCTGGAAGGGGCGCAATTCGCCGCTGAAGACGCTTTCGTCCGGCGAAACGGCGATGGGATGCAGCGCCGCCTCCTGCCGCCGAATTGCCCAGCCTCGGGTCTTATCCAGCCATGAGAACCAAAGCTCCCTGTCGCGCTGGGCGATTTCCAGCGGATAGCGCAGCATCAGCCAGTTGAGATTGCCCACCACGCGTCTGCTGGCGGCAAAGCGGGCGGTGTCTCTAGTTCTGCCCTCGCAGCCGGGAAAGAGCAGCTTGGCCATGCGGCAGACCTCAGGCGAGCCCTTGATTACGAAGCATTTTTGCCGCCGGTTATACGAAAGAGTGCCGTGTGTGACGGCGTTTGGGGGAATATCAGCCAGATAGGGCGGGTAATTCGGCTCCTGAGCCTCGTCGTAAAAGCCGATATCGATATCATTTTCAAAGCTTATAGGCTCGTTCAAAGCGCCACCCCCCAGCGACGTTTTAAGTTAAGGTAAACAAGGGGCTTGCCGTTTATTGAGGCGGGAAGATGGGCGGCGTCGTTTGTTACAAGCAAAATGGCGCTCACATTCTCGCAGTCAAAATAGCGGGTAAGCTGAGCCATCAGCGCTTTGCGAGGTCTTTTCCTGGCCTTGACTTCGATGGCCACGCCATCCGGCAGCAAAAAGTCCACCCGGCAGCCTTCGCCGCAAAGAGCCTCTTTTTTGTGCTCAATTTTATTTTCCGAAAGCGCCGCGGCCACCATGTCCTGAAGCTCCAGTTCGTCTATGACCGCCGGAGGGCGCAGGGTCTGTATGGCTTTTACGGCGCGGTTGATGATTTCCATTTCATTCTCCCGGCTGTTAGGTTTTATGCACTTGACCTGAGCAAAAAACCAATATACTATGATATATATATTCTAATTGGAGGCGGGACTTATGGCAAGGTCTTTCGAACAAATATACATGCACGCGCCCAAAGCGGCCGTGGGCAGGCTTCTGGCTTTCAGGGAAAGATATATCCCCAGATACGAGGAGCATAGCGGCAAACTCTACCGGGTGTGGGATGTAAACGAGGCCAAAGACCCTGCGGGAACTGTTGTGTTTTTGCCCTCGGCCATGGGCCATGGTGAGATCTGGTTCCCATTCATGCTGGAGATGAGGGACAGCTACAGGCTGGTGGCCATATCTTTAGCTGATGACGAGGACCCGGAGCAGCTCACAAATGTGCTGCTGGACATACTCTCGCGCATGGAAGTGGATGAAATGATAATCGTCGCCAATTCAGTGGGCGGCCTTCTGGCGCAGATAATGGCCCAAAAGGCTCCCGACAGGGTGAAGGGCCTTGCGCTGATGATGACCGGCTGCCCCGGCGAGAACTTAAGCCCCGCCATAAGACAAAACTGGGAGCTTAGAAGAAAGCTTAGGCGGCGCTTTCGCTTTCAGTCATACTCCCCGGGCCAAAAGCTGGGCATGGCCAACAATGTTTTTGACTCCATCTGCCCGGAAAAATACAAGGAGAACTCTGTCTTTTGGCTGGGCTATATCGAGGAGACTTTCGCGGAGGCCGTCTATAAGGCGCAGCATATCGCCATAAACACCGCCCTTGTGCCCAACATATATTCAAACTACCGCCTGACAGCGGAGAGTTTCAGCGACACTCTTTCAGTGCTGATAGCCGAATCCGGCGACGACAAGCTCTATTCCCCGGAGGAAAAGGCATGCCTTAAGGCGCTCTATCCTCAGGCAGAATTGGTTGATCTGGGCGACGGGGGCCAGTTTGCGCTGCAATTGCACGAGGGGCTGGTGACGGAGACTCTCTCAGCTTTCTCGGCAAAAGTCTTCGGGGCTTAGGTTCGAGGGAGGATGATGCGGGGCTTTGCCCCGCGCCCCACAAGGGATGCTCCCTTGACCCTTTATCACTGTTTTGTAAGGATATTGTCCGGCTTTTTGAAAAGCTGGCGGGGTCCCGAAAAGGGAACAATGCGGGGCTTTGCCCCACGCCCTACAAGGGATGCTCCCTTGACCCTTTATCACTGTTTTGTAAGGATATTGTCCGGCTTTTTAAAAAGCTGGCGGGGTCCGGGTGAGGGAACAATGCGGGGCCTTGCCCCGCGCCCCGCAAGGGATGCTCCTTGACCCTTTATCACTGTTTTGTAAAGATATTGTCCGGCTTTTTAAAAAGCTGGCGGGGTCCCGAAAAGGGAACGATGTGGGGCCTTGCCCCACGCCCTACAAGGGATGCTCCCTTGACTCTCTATACAAAATATTAAAGCTTTGATCCAGCTTTTTCAAAAGCTGGCGGGGTCTGGGGCAGAGCCCCAGCGTCCCCTCAACCCGTTCAATAAAAGTTTTTGTCCGGCTTTTCAAAAAGCTGGCGGCATTTTTCATGCGGCTGATTCAGGGCCTTTAATTGACATATACTGTCTATGGATGGTAATATAAAGAATGGATTATAATGCGCCATTTTTCAGGCGTGATGATCCGCAAAATATAAACTAAACAAGGAGGATTACCATGCAGCTTACAAACATCGAAAGCGCCGTCATCGACATTCTGTCTGAGAATTCACGCACCAGTGTAGCGACAATAGCCGCCATGCTGGGCATCGAGGAGAGCGCGGCTGCGGCCGTAATCGCAGACCTTGAAGCAGCAAGGGTAATTGTGGGCTACCCTGCCCTAATCAACTGGGATAAGGCCCACCGGGAAATGGTGGAGGCCATAATCGAAGTGAGGGTGACGCCCATCGCCGGCTATGGCTATGACGCCATTGCAGAGCAGCTTTTGGCATATGAACAGGTGGAGAGCGTCTACCTGATGAGCGGGGCGTACGACCTGCAGCTTAGAGTGGTGGCGGATAACTTAAAAGAATTGGCAATGTTCGTTTCACAGACCCTTGCGCCCATAGAAAATGTTCTTTCCACGTCCACCCATTTTGTGCTGAAAAAATATAAGAGCCAGGGTACGGTCATTGAGAAACGGGAGGACAAGAGACAGGCGGTGAGCCTGTGAACCGTGAAAAACTGATAGCTAAAGCGGTTGCGGAAATGCCCCCCAGTGGCATACGCAAGTTTTTTGACATAGTCTCCGAGATGAAGGACGCCATATCCCTTGGCGTGGGTGAGCCGGACTTTGTGACCCCCACAAACATCCGTGAGGCGGCAGTCAAGGCCATACGAATAGGCGAGACGCATTACACCTCCAACTGGGGCCTTCTGGAGCTGCGCCAGCTCATCGCAAGATATATGAGGGAGCGCTGCGGGGGAGTGGAGTATGACCCTAAAAACGAGATAATCGTGACGGTGGGGGCTTCTGAGGGGATAGACCTTTCCCTTCGTTGCCTAATAAACCCCGCCCAGGGCGAGGAGGTTCTGATCCCCGAACCGTCGTATGTTTCCTACCAGCCGGAGGTATCGCTGGCTGGCGGAGTTGCAAGGCCCATTAAAACCGGCGAGGAAAACTGCTTTAAGGTGACCAGGCAGGCTATCGAAGAGGCTATAAACGAAAAAACAAAGGCGATCATTTTGCCATACCCCAACAATCCCACCGGAGCCATAATGGAGAGGGAGGATTTGCTGGAGATAGCCGACCTCCTACGCGGCACAGACATCGCGGTGATATCCGATGAGATCTACAGCGAGCTGGTCTACGGCGGAAAGACACACACCTGCTTTGCATCCCTGCCGGGGATGTGGGATAGGACAATCACATTAAACGGCTTTTCAAAGGCATTTGCCATGACGGGCTGGCGCATGGGCTATGTCTGCGCACCGGACTTTTTGGCGGCTGCCATGTGCAAGATCCACCAATATACCGCCCTTTGCGCGCCGGTGATGGGCCAGTACGCGGCTCTGGCGGCCTTGCAAGAGGGTTTTAAGACCGACTTTGCCGACGTTCGGCACATGCGCTCGGTCTATGACAGGCGCAGGAGGCTGATGGTGGGAGGCTTCAGAGAGATGGGCTTTCCCTGTTTCGAGCCATTTGGCGCTTTCTACGTTTTCCCGAACATATCCAAAAGCGGCCTTACCAGCGAGGAGTTCTCCCACAGGCTGCTTCAGGAAAAAAAGGTGGCCGCTGTGCCGGGTACGGCTTTTGGAGATAGCGGAGAGGGCTTTTTGCGTTGCAGCTACGCCACCTCCACGGAAAATGTCATCGAGGCCATTTCGCGCATAGGGGACTTTGCAAAGACCCTTTAAACATCAGACAAGGAAGAAAAAATGCAGCCAGACAGCATACACTACAGCGAAAACCGCCAGCCGAGAAGGCCGCGCCTTTATATCAACCGAAAAACCCCGCTGGTCACATATATACTGGCGGCTGTGACTGTGCTGGTCTTCCTGGTGGATCAGGCTCTAAGGCTGTTTACCGGCTACCCGCTGCTGACGCTGATGGGCGCAAAGCTGAACAGCGCTATAATTGCGGGGCAGCTATGGCGGCTGGTGACGCCCATGTTCCTCCATGCGGACTTTTTTCATATCCTCTTTAACATGTTCGCCCTTGTGATATGGGGAAGGCAGTTGGAGGCGCTGATGGGCAGAATGCGGTATGCCGCCATATATTTCCTCTCGGGGATTTTGGGCTGCGCCGCCAGCTTTGCGTTTTCAAACAGCCTGAGCGTCGGGGCATCCGGGGCCATATTTGGCCTCTTTGGTGCGCTACTATATTTCCGCCGCCAGCACAAGGAAATATTCAACGCGGTTTTTGGCGTGCAGGTTCTGGTAATAATCGGCATAAACGTTGCAAACGGCTTTCTCGTTGCAAACATAGATAACTTTGGGCATCTGGGCGGAATGGCCGGGGGCTTTATTGCCTGCGGCATAACGGGTTTTTACGGCCAAAGGCAAAGCGCCCTCATCCGCTATGGCTGCCTTTTGGGCTACTCTGTCTTGTTCCTGGGCTTCATCGCCCTGCGCTACTATGGCATCACATGACTTGAATATGGAAAATAAGATTAGAAGCAAAATGAATAGAGAAAGGGGAATCCGCTTGAGAAAAATGACTGCGCGGCTTACGGCGTTTATTATGGTTCCCCTGATCATTCTAATGTTATTGCTGCCGGGCAATGCCCTGGCAGCGACTTCTGGTGCAGATCTTGCCGTTTCCTATTCCACCACGCCCGAGCATTTATATGACGAAGGTTATGTGGACATCAACATCGAGATTGAAGTGACCAATGGCGCGGAGCATCAGCGCATAAATCTTATGCAGTTCAATCTGGAAGGCCAAAGCTATATGATCTCTGGAAGCGTTTTCTCCGGTGATAGCAAGACTTTTACACTAGAGAAGATATTCGTATCCGAGGACGACTTCGGCAAGAGCGTTTTTGGCTATCTGGTCTATCAGGACTTTTCCGGCTCGCTTCGCACTTGGCCCATGGAGATCGTTATTGAAAAAAGCCAGGCGCAGCTTCTCATTGAAAGGAGCATCAGCCCCTTGGTGGCGTTGCCCGGTGACATCATATTTCTTTCTTACACCGTGGAAAACCCCTGTGACAAGATGTTTGTGGATGTTAAAATCGAGGATCCGGCGGTGGGAACGGTGAGCGAGCTGGAGAGCATCGGCGCCGGCGAAAAGGTTGAGATCAAGAAAGAGATCATCTATTCAAAGCCGTTTTTTTCACAGCCGGTGATGACATACAGGCTTTCGGGCTCGGACGAGGTTTTTGAAAAATCTGTCAAGGCGGTTGACGTTGTGGACGAGGACACGGGCCTTGAGCTTAGCATATACAGCGATCAGAGCAAGGTGGACCCGGGGCAGACATTCAACATCGTTGGGAGCGTGAAGAACACCGGCGAATTTGACATGATCGATGTGCGCCTGTGCTTCGGCGCTTTGGGGAGGGAGCTGACATTGCCCCTTCTTAAGGCCGGTGACTGCTATGTTTTTTCAAAGGAAGTGCTGCCCATTGCGGATAGAGAGTACACGTTCTCTGCGGAGGCGTCCATGGACAATGGCCGAAGGATTGAGGTTAGCTCCGATCCCCTGGCAGTGGATGTATCCGGCGATGAAAAGGTGGACGCGGCAGTCTTGAACGCCTACAGCGGCCAGGACATGCAGGGAATTGAGTTTGAAGTGGAAGCGAACATGACTGATATGGCGGAGCCCGGCGAAGCGACGTTCCAGATTAAGATGAAGATCGGCTCGGGGCGGCTTAGAGACATAGTCATAAGCGAAAAGAACATGGGTGAGGTTGCCAGGTTTGACACCCTGGTGATAGGCGACAAAGCCACCCTTTCGACTATCGCAGTGTTTGAAACCAGCCGCTTTGAGTTTAAGTTTGAAGCGAAAGACGAAAATGGTCTGCCCGTGATAGTCGAGGCTGAGCCAATAACAATAAGAGTGCAAAACAACAAAGTCGCATCGCAGATACGCGGCATTGCAGCGGTGGACAACGCAGTGATGGTTTCCATTGATGCCACTGCGGCCAGCACCATGGATGACTCTGGGCTGGAATTTTCACTCATAACGCTGCTGATGATATTGGGTACCATGGTAGCCATATGCATAATAGTGCTTTTATCCCTGTTCATAAGGGAGAGATATGTTTACAAAAAAGCCCGCTAACTTTCTAGTCTGCCGACCTGCTAATTTGAAAGGATGGAGAACATGACAGGTATCTTCGCTCACAGAGGCGCCAGCGCATATGCTCCGGAGAACTGCATGGACGCGTTCAGACTGGCTGTCGACATGGGGTCTGACGGCATTGAGATTGATGTGCATATGACCAAGGACGGGCATATTGTGGTGGCCCATGACTTTGAGACCGACCGAGTGACCGGACAGCCGGGCAGCATCAATACGCTGACTCTTGCGCAGCTTCGGGAGATGAACTTTTCCGCGCATTTTGGTGGCTATGCCCAAATTCCCACGCTGGAAGAAACCCTGGAGTTCATAAAGCCCACGAACCTTCAGCTAAACATAGAGATAAAGGCCGGGCCGGTGATCTACCACGACATAGAAAGCCGTACCTTGAAGATGGTGGGTGACTTCGGCCTTAAGGAAAGAGTTATATATTCATCCTTTAACCACTACGGCCTAAAGATAATCAAGGCCCTGGACCCGACGGCGAAAATTGGCCTGCTTTACAGCACAGCGCTTTATGAGCCCTGGCATTACGCTTCATATGTGAAGGCGGATGCAATACATCCCTATTATGTGACATTGCTGGCTCCCGGCGTGGTGGAGGGCTGCCACTCGAATGGTATTGCAGTGAACCCATGGACTGTGGACGAGCCGGAGCATGTTAAAATGCTGCTGATGCTGGGCGTGGACAATATCATTACCAATAAGCCGGATGTGGTGAAGTCCATCAGGGACGCCATGGCCTAGGCTTTTGCGGAAACCGTCAAGGAAATAAACAAAAACATGGCGGGCTTATTTAGAGACGGTAGGCCCCTTCATGTCATCGGAAAATTTGCCGGCTCTAAAATTCGGCAAATGATAATGGTGAATGAATTTTCACAAGCACGCAGTTTTTGCAAGGCTTGCTTGAGTGATTATGCGGCGCACAGCGTGCTTTATTCAGTCCTGGTTTTGCAAGATAATGCGATTATATTAGTATAACGAGCATGTGGGTTATAAAGAGAAGGGTGCTAAAAAGCTCGCTGAGAAAAGGAGTTTGCAAAGAACGCATGAAGAAAGTAATCATTGCTCCGGATAGCTTCAAAGGTTCGCTGTCATCGCAGGAAGTGATCGACATAATATCAGAAAAGGTGTTGCGCTTTTTCCCGGAGGCGAACATTGTGGGCATTCCCGTGGCCGACGGCGGCGAAGGCACTGTCAGCGCCCTGTGCGGAGCAGACACGGTGGCGGTTAAGGTCTCCGGGCCCTTGGGTGAAGAAGTCAGCGCCAGCTATGGCTTTTTGGGGGAAACGGCCGTGATGGAGATGGCCGCTGCTTCCGGCCTGCCTCTCGTTCCCGAGGGGAAAAGGGATCCGAGGAACACATCCTCCTTTGGAACCGGACAGATGATTCTGGACGCCGTGGAAAAAGGAATTAGGAGCATTGTCATCGGCATAGGCGGCAGCGCCACAAACGATGGCGGAATGGGCGCGCTTCGAGCCTTTGGAGTGCGTTTCTTGGACGAGCGGGGGGACGAGCTTTCAGGGAAGGGCGCGGATCTTGCTAGAGTTCATTCAATCGATGCTTCCGGCCTGGATGGAAGGCTTAAGGAATGCGATATCCGCGTGATGTGCGATGTGACCAACCCCCTCACAGGGGAAAGTGGAGCCACATATATCTACGGCCCGCAAAAGGGTGGCTCAGGCCCCGCTTTGGATGAGCTGGAGAAGGGCATGAAAAACTACGAAAGAGCCATGGCGAAGGCATTCGGGGTAGACACCAAAACGCCCGGAGCAGGCGCGGCCGGAGGCTTGGGCACTGCGCTTATGGCGGTGGGAGGAAAGCTCGTAAGGGGCATCGACGCGGTGCTGGATCTCAAAAACTTTGACAGAGAGCTTGACGGCTGCGATCTTGTGATCACCGGCGAGGGCAGGTTTGACAGTCAGTCACTGGGCTTTGGAAAGGTGATTTCAGGCATCATCGCCAGGGCGGAAAAAGAGAATGTGCCGCTGGCGGTGGTGGCCGGCAGCGTATTGGGCGATGTTGACGCGATTTTTGACCGTAACGCCAGTGTCATCGCCTGCGTGGACAGGCCAATGGATCTGGACGAGGCCATGGCAAATGCCGCACAGAACCTTTCAAACGCCGCAGCGAGGATGCTCGCTTTCCTGACCATGCGCAAGGGCTGAGAGGATGAGAATAATGCAGGGGCTCCGCTTTGCAGCAAACAAAGGAAGCCCCTTTTAATTTCTTTTATAAAAAGTTTTGGTCGGCTTATATGCCGGCATTTTTTAATGGAGAATTCCGGAAGAAACGCAGCTAGACAATCCTGACTGCAAGGACGGTTCTGTCGTCGGTGCTGTCCTTTTCCTGGGCACGCCGCAATATATACTCTGCGGCAAACTGGGGGTTATGCCTGCTGATGCCGTCCTTTATGCTCTGCATCCAAAGGTCCGGGTCTTCCCGGGCGCAGTCGGATATGCCGTCGCTGATGACGATGAGCACATCGCCAGAGGAGACCTTCTCCTGCTTTGAAGAAAGGGCCAGTTCGTCGAACAGACCGAGGGGAAGGCTGCTGTCCTTCAGCACTTTCATGTAACCCTTCGAGATTATATAAGAATGGCAGGCGCCCATCTTCACATATTCCATTTCGCCGTCGAACAATGAGAAGCAGTGCAGGTCCAGCGTGGCGTAGCGCTCCTTCCCGCGGGAGACGGCGCTCATGTAGCGGTTGGCAGTTTCAACTGCCAGGGCGGGGTCAAGCCCGGCGGCCAGATAGTCTTCCACCAGGGCGACTGTCCTTTGGCTTAGCTCGTTGGCATTGGAGCCGCTGCCCATTCCGTCGCTTAAAACGACATAGAATCTGCCGCCGTCCAGCCTTCCGAAAGCGTAGGAATCGCCGCAGCTTTTTTCGCCCAAGGGAGCACGCCGAGAAACGCCCACGATCACATTCAGGTTTTCAACAGGCTCGAAATGCAGCCTGCAAAGGCCTTCTTTGCTGATGCAGCCATAGTTAAGGCACTGCATGTCAATGCCCGCGCATTGGCTGACAACGGGTGCAATGACGGAGTCACAGTTGCGGCAGCCTCCGCAGGGCAGGCAGGAGACATCCACCTTTAAAAGCCCATTCTCGCGGGAAGCGCTGACGTTTAGGGCCTCGGTTTCACCGGTGTCGCTTATGGCAAGGCGGATTCTTCTGGCCAGCTCGGCTTCCGGCTCGTAGTCCCTGCCGAAGGAGCGCGCCACGCCACCTATCATTTCTCCGATCGCTTTTATCTGTCGCCCTATCATTTTGCAGCACTCCCTTTTTATCTTCACAAGCATGATTTGCTCCCTCATATCCTCCCATCTAAGGCAGAAGTTTCTGAAATCTTCGTTGAACACGCCGCCTGCTGCGGCTTTGAAAATCTTCACGGTGTGCATTGAATACTGACCGTGGCAAAGATGCTCGTTTTCACAGCCCGCGCAGACGCTTTGCATGTCCAGGGGTGCGCTTTCCTGGGCGATATAGGCGCTTTCAATGGACGCAAAGACGGGCAAAAGCCTGCTTAGCCTGAGCATTGCGCCGTTGCGCATGCATTGTGCGCTCTGATAAAGCTCCTTGCTGCTTTGGGAGAGGCTGCTGCCCATGACGCCAAGGCGGCTGAAAAAGCCCTTTGGAAGAGCCAAGAAGATGGGTGTTGCCATGAATATCTCCGGCCAGGGAGGGGAGAGCATTGAAATTCCACTTTGCCAGAAGGAAAAGACAGCGGCCGCCAGATATGCGCAGGCTGAGCCGCCCTTGCCCATGTCCCTAAAAGCGCCGCAGGCAAGGCCGCAAAGGGCCATGGAGCCGGCCATGGCGGGAAGCGACGGCGCTCCGGCGGAGAGTGTTGCGCCCAGTATGGCGCCACCGGCAGCGCCTGCGCCCGCACCGCAGGAATATGCAAGACTGATGGTTAGAAGCGCTGCTGTGAGGGCTCCGGGGGAGCGACCGAAAGGCCGAAGATCTGTGATGCTCAGCAAAAGTGCGGCTATCGGCAGGGCGATGACCACCAGCTCGCTTGAAGTTAGCCTGATGCTGTCCATGTATTTGACTTTAGCATCGGCGCCAAGAGCGGTAAGGCTGTCGGGGCAGAATATCTCCACGGTTTTTTCAAACATTGGCACCAGCAGCCAGCATAGTATGGCAGAAAGGGGAATGGAAAAAAAATCGGCGATAACATAGCCACCGAAAATGCCCCAGATCCCGCTGAAAAAGGCAAGGGATAGCGGCGCGGCAATCAGCAGGGCCCTCCTTGGACCGATCCTGTCCGCCATGCCTCCGCTGTGTGGTCCGATATATCTGTAAAAGGCGTAAACCGCCATGACAGGTGCGCAGGCAGCAGCCGAGAAGGGGCGAGAGCTTAGAAGCATTCCCGCAAGGGCTCCCAGAGCAGCGGCATATGGTTTTTTGCCGGTTAGAAGGCATGCACAAAGGGCCGCCATGCCAAAAGGCGCAATGTTGGGGTAAACCGCCGCCCGGCCCTGGAGCAAACAGAAGGCGAACACAGCCATGCTAAGGGCGCCGCGAATGAATATATCCGCTGCGGTTTTTCCAAATGTTCGGCTTGAAATCGCGCTTTGCGCTCCATGTATCCTGTCGGCCTGCGCCATCTTTTCACTTCCCTTCATTCGCTCAAAAGAGCGGTGTGCAATCGAAATTATATCAGGGGAGAGGTGGACAAATTGTCGCATGGCCTGCCTTATGAAAAGAAGATTACGACTTATTGCGCCTTTTGCGACAATTTGCATCAACAAAGTAAAAAGCCGCAGGGGCGTGATAAGCTAACTTTTTAGCAAGACATAATGGAAAAAGGTTAAAAACGGATGAAAAAACCTGCGAAAGAGAGAGCTTTTTGCGGCTGGGGCCAGAGCTGTTAAAATTATCTTCATTTTTGAATGCTATTATGGTATCCTATTATTATAGGCGAATTAGCATGGGAGGGATGTGCTTGCGCGACGCCGAGCTGCTCGAAAAACTGACGAAATGGCGAAGGGATCTTCACAAAATTCCCGAGCCAGCCTTTTGTGAGGAGAAAACATCAAGGTATATTATAAAAGAGCTTGAGCCCCTTAAGCCGGACAAGCTTGAAACAATGGCGAAAACGGGCATCAGATGCGTGTTTTACGGCAAAAACCGGGGGAAGTCCGTCGCATTCAGGGCGGATATGGACGCCCTTTCAGTGAAGGAGGAGACGGGCGCGTCCTTCAGCTCCCAACACGAGGGCTTCATGCACGCCTGCGGTCATGATGGCCACATGGCCATGGCGCTGGCGACGGCTCACTACGCAGCATACCTTCGAGATGAAGGAAGGCTGCCGGTAAACGCTGTGATTTTCTTCCAGCCGGCGGAGGAGTCGGTCGGGGGAGCTTTGCCGATGATCAAATCGGGCGCACTCAAGAATCCGGATATCACATATATTTTCGGCTGCCACATGATGCCGGACAAGCCTTTGGGTAAGGTATCGCTCAAAAGCGGAGCCATTATGGCCTCCACCTGCGAGCTGAACATAGAGTTTACAGGAAGGAGCGCTCATGGGGCCATGCCCCATATCGGCAGCGACGCAATTGCTGCGTTTGCCAGCTTCTACGCCATGGCGCAAACGGCCATAACGCGCCTGACCCTCCCAACGGAACCTGCCCTTTTCACAATCGGAAAGGTGACCGCCGGGGATAGGCGCAATATCATCGCGGAAAAAGTGCTGGCGGAGGGAATCGCACGGACTTTTTCGCCGGATGGCGCTAAAAAGCTGGAGGAAATAATTGCAAACTGCGCCGAAAAAGCGGCCTCGATTTATGGGGTGAAGGCGCGGTTTATCCCCATGATGAGATATCCGGCCACGGTGAACGACGATTTTTCTGCTCAGGAGATAATTCGGTTGGCAGGGCAAAGCTACCTCCCCCAGGAACCGCTGATGATCGCCGAGGATTTCTCCCACTTCCTAGAAAGGGTGCCCGGGGCCTACTTCTATGTGGGCTGCGGCGACGAGGGGCATAATCACCCGCTGCATTCGTCCCGGTTCAATTTTGACGAAAGGGCGCTGCTTGAAGGTGCGCTCATTCAAAGGAAAATACTCTGCCGCTTTGCGGACATTGCAGCGGCAGGAGCGTAGCGGCTTAATAAAGATATCAGTCAGGCGCCATGCGCCGCAATCTATACAAAGGAGACTTGGGCGATATGATGGGGAACTTTTTCAACAGGATGTACTACGGCAAGGGCAACAAAGGCGATTACACAAAGGATGACCTGCCAGAAAACAGATGGCAGCTTTTCTTGAACATGGTTTGGCTGAACTTCGGGAAGCTGGTGAGCACCAATCTGCTTTTTTTGGTGCTTTGCCTGCCGATGATAATCTGGGTGGGCTTCATGAACCTGCCTATAATCACCGAATATCTGACCCAGGGCGACGTGGCAATGGCGCGCCAGTATCTGCAGATGACAATATACGGGATGCTGCCCTGCTTTGTGATAATGGGCCCGGGCGTGGCGGGGATGACATATGTCACCCGCAACATGTCCAGGGATCAAAACATCTGGGTGTGGGCTGACTTCTGGGGCGCCGTAAAGGAAAACTGGAAGCAGGCTCTGGCCATATCGGCCATGAACGGCCTGTTTCTGATACTTGGCTATATCGCCATACTGTTCTACGGCGAGTCCATGGCCACAAACATGCTTTACATTGTGCCTCGAACGATGATGGTGGTCCTGTTAATTTATTGGTGCTTCATGAACTTCTACATATGGCCGATGATGGTTACATATGAGCTGAAGATAAAGGCGCTGATTAAAAACGCCGCTTTACTCACCGTGGCAAGACTCCCCCAGAGCATATTCATGGCACTGTTCACGCTGCTGCTGCCGGTGGTTTTGGTTTTCTCCAGCAATATATATGTTTATATCGCCATAATCATAGTCTATATCGCCATTGGCCTGTCCCTCAACTCAATGGCCATAAACTCCGTGACAAACGCCATTTTCGACAAGTATATCAACCTTCGCATAAAGGGTGCGCGGGTGAACCAGGGGCTTAGAGTGGAATATGACGATGAGTATGATGATGAAGACGACGAAGATGACGAAGATGATGACGAGGGGCAGGCATGAGCCGAGTCCCTCGCGATAACGCCTACAGCGCCCTGGCCCTGCGCTATGACGCGCTGATGGACGACTATGACTATGGACGCTGGTGCGATTTCTACTGTCGCATAGCGGGCCTTAAAAGGGGCATGAGCGTGGCTGAAACGGCCTGCGGAACCGGCCTGATGACAAGTGAGCTGATAAAGCGGGGCATGAAGGTTTCCGCTAGCGATATAAGCCAGGAGATGCTGCAGGCGGCAGGGGAAAGGCTGCGGGCTTCCGGCAGCGCGGGTGCTGCACTGAGCCTTGCAAGTATGGACATGCGCAGACTTAGTGTGCATCGGCCATGCGACGCAGTGATCTGCGCCTGCGACGGCGTCAACTATCTGACCGAAGGCGTGGAGGAGTTTTTCGCAAGGGCTCACGAGGCGCTCAAGCCCGGGGGAGTTTTGGCGTTTGACATATCATCGGCGGAGAAGCTCAGGGCGATGGACGGCCAGCTATTCTTCGATGACAGGGACGATGAGACTTGCTTTTGGAGCGCCGCTCTGGACGCGAAAACAGACGTCCTAAGCATAGACTTGAGCGTGTTTGTGCGCTTGGGTGAAGGCGGAAACGGATATGAAAGACATGACGAAAGCCAGAGCATGAAGGCTTATGAAAAAGAAGAAATCGCACGGTTGCTGTATAAAACGGGATTTAGGGACATAAATATATATGGGGATTTTTTGCGCACTGATGGCGGGGTCGGCATATGCGAGGCAAAAAGCTGTGAATATGGCGCGGACAGATCTTCTAAAGAGGACGAGAGGCTGCATTTCACAGCCAAAAAGGTTTAACATATGAATAAAAAGATTGATAATAAACACAGGGACAAGCATGGCGACAAGATACTTTGCTACACGCTGGCAAACGGCCAGGCGCGGGCATATGTGGCAAAGACAACGGGAATGGTCCAGGAGGCGCAGGCGACCCATGGCCTTTCTTCGGTGGCCACAGTGGCCCTTGGCAGAGCCATCGCCTTCACCGCCATGCTAGGCGTTCAGATGAAGGGCGAGGATGACCGCCTTTCTATAACCGTGAAGGGAAACGGGCCATTGGGCAGCATTAACACCGCCGCCAAGAGCAACGGCTCCGTCAAGGGTTTTGTGGACAACCCCCACGTGGAGCTTTTGCCCACACCGGAGGGCAGGCTGAATGTTGGCGCCGCCGTGGGCAAAGAAGGGCGCATAACCGTGGTGAAAGATCTGGGTATGAAAGAGCCTTATATCGGTAATGTGGCAATTCAAACCGGCGAGCTGGGGGACGATTTTGCCTATTATCTGCTGATTTCAGAGCAGCAGCCCTCTGCGGTGGCGCTAGGGGTGCTCTTAAGGGAGGGCCGGGTGGCCAGCGCCGGCGGGGTATTGCTTTCGCCTCTTCCCGGATGCAGCGAGGAGGTCTTATCATTCCTGGAAAGCAGCGCGCCTCTTATCGCCGATGTTAGCTCCCTTTTGGAAGGCAATAGCGCCGAAGAGGCGGGCGAAATTCTCTTTTATCCCATTGAGCACAAGCTGGAGGGGGAGTTTTTCCCCGAATATAAATGCGACTGCAGCCGCGAAAGACTGGAAGGCGTGCTGCGTGGAATCGACAAGGATGAACTGAGGGACATGATTGAAAAGCAGGGCGGGGCACAGGTGGTCTGCCATTTTTGCAGGGGCGAATACGATTTTTCCGCCGATGAGCTTGAGTCGTTCATCGGCGAGTGATGCGAATCTAAAACCCCAAACAGAACTTAGAGAGAGGGAAAGCCATGGCTCGTGAGCTGATCATTATACTTGACTTTGGGGACCCTTCCGCGATGATTGCCGCAAGGATGATCCGAGGGGCGAAGGTCTACTGCGAAATTATGCCCTATGATACTCCCCTGGATATTATAAAAGCAAAGGAGCCCAAGGGAATAGTGGCGGTGGGCGGCGCGCAGAACGCGGATGACAGAAACAGCCCGGCATTTTCCCCTGAGCTATTAAACATGGACATTCCGGTGCTGGCCATGGGCTATGCTGCAAGGGCCCTTTGCGTGGCTGAGGGCGGCAGGCTGGACGGCGTGGCCGTGGAAAGCCAGGTGAAGGACGTGCCTATACCGGAATCGCCCCTGTTTGAGGGGGTGGAGAACGGTGCAAGATATATCAGGCGGGCGGACAGGATGTTGCTGCCCAAGGGCTATAATGTGGTTTCGGCGGTGGACGGAGTGGTGATATCCATGAAGCACGCGGAAAAGGAGGTATACGCCCTGCAGCTTATTCCCGAGCAAAACGATGTGGACTCAGTGAGAATCACCGCGAACTTTGCCATAGGCATATGCGGCTGCACCCCCGGCTGGACAATGAAGGTGTTCGTGGACGAGGCGGTGGAGGGCATTCGCGCCCTGGTCGGAAGCGGGCGGGCGCTGATATCAATGTCCGGAGGGGTGGATTCCTCCGTCTGTGCGGCGCTGGCTCACAAGGCAATTGGCGACAGGCTCAGTTGCCTTTTCATAGACACGGGCCTGATGCGCAAAAATGAGCCTGACGAGGTCAAGAGACTTTTCAAGGAAAAACTGGGCATAGACATCATTTTGAGCGATCATTCCAACGGATTTTATGAAAGCCTTAAGGGAATAAAGGATCCGGAAAGAAAGCGGGCTGCGGTTGATCAGCATATGCAAAGGGTAATCGCCCATGAGGCAACGGCTCTGGGAAACATAGACTATTATGTCAGCGGCACCATATACCGAGATTTGCTATACCCCAAAAACTCATTTACGATGACCCACCAGATGCTGGACTCAGGAGGCTTCACATGGGTGATAGAGCCCTTGCGGGAGCTGTTCAAGGACGAGGTTAGGGCCGTGGGCGAGCTTCTGGGCCTTCCACAGGAGATCACAAAGCGGCAGCCCTTCCCGGAACTGGGCCTTGCCATACGCTGCCTGGGCGAGGTTACGCCTGGGAAGCTGAAGCTCCTTCGGGAGGCGGACGCCATCTTCCGCGAGGAGATAGAGGGCGCGGGCCTGGCGAAATCCGTCTGGCAGTATTTTGCTGTGCTGAGTGAAATGCCGGAGGGAGGCCTTGGAGGTCAGAACCTGCTGGTTTTAAGAGCGGTGAACACCACAGACGCAAATCGCTCGTCCATAGTGCGCCTGCCCTATGAGCTTCTTATAAAGGTGATGGAAAGAATAACAAACGAGGTGCACAACATCGCCCGGGTGGTCTACGACCTGACAGGCAAGCCCCCCGCAACAGTGGAATGGGAATGATCGGCCGCGGGCTCGAATCCATTTTTATGCGGAATGATACGAATATGAAAGTTTTGTGCTATTAGATTGGGTAAAAACATGAAAAACTTGTATGCAATGGCCCGCTCCTTTGTTTACCGCAATGCCCGGCCCATTGATATTGCGCGCTGGCAGTATCATTTTGAAAACGGCAGTAATGAGAGCGTGCTAACCGCCCTGGCTGCTTATCAGAATGATGACGGCGGTTTTGGCCATGCGCTGGAACCAGATGCGTGGAATCCCCATTCTTCGCCTATTCAGACCTGGGCGGCAACTGAAATTCTGCGTGAAATCGGCTTTGCCGATCCCGCGCATCCGATTATTAAAGGCATACTGCGTTATCTCGACAGCGGAAAGAGCTTTGACGGGCATTTTTGGTATAATGTGATAAAAAGCAATAACGACTATCCCCATGCTCCTTGGTGGCGCACTGAAAGCGATAGCGCTTGCCACAATGACTACAATCCCACCGCTTGCCTTGCTGGGTTTATCATTCGCTTTTCAGACAAAGACAGTGAATTGTTTCGGTTGGGTTGCCGCATCGCAAAAGAAGCGTCCAACTCATATATGGCGCAATATTTGTTAGATGATATGCATACGGCAGCTTGCTTTGTCCGCTTGACGCAATATTGTAAAGAAGCCGGAGCGACTGATGTCATTGACATTGTTACTCTGGAAGAAAAGCTGCGCAAGCAAGTTAAACACAGCATCACACAAAACACCGCTGAATGGGAAAGTGGCTACATCTGCAAACCTTCGCAGTTTTTTGGTAGCCATGACAGCATTTTTTTCAACGACAATAAAGAAATCGCCGAATATGAATGTGAGTATATTGTTAAGTCACAGCTTGACGATGGTTCATGGGGTATTCCGTGGAACTGGGCCGATTACCCCGAAGAATGGGCAATCAGCAAAAACTGGTGGAAGACGAATGCAGCAATATTGAACCTGCTGTATCTCAAAGGACTTGGAAAGATGTGCTAAATCTATTGCTTTAGGCTTATCGGTTTTATGATAGAGTAAAATAATGCCAGCAATTTAGGTTAAGCCTTTTTGTGAAGACGCGGAGGAAAAAGGAGGTAAAGAGTGAAGCGTACGGCAGTGCTTTTATACCCCCAGTTCAGCAACTACGAGGTGGCCCTTTCTATATACTTGCTTTCGGCATTTGGCAAGGATACTCGGTTTTTTTCAATTGACGGCAGGCCTGTCAAAAGCGAATGCGGCCTTTGGATCGGCAGCGACTGCGCTTTGGAGGAGCTTGAAATCGACGAATTCGATTCCCTTCTGCTCACCGGCAGCAGCGATCCGCAGGCCGTTTTAAGCGATGATAGGTAAACCGATTTCATCAGGAAATTTGATATTGACCGTTTCAAAGTCGGCGCGATCTCCTGCTCGCCCATTTTCTTGGCCAAGGCGGGCACGCTGGGGGACCGCCGGGCGTGATACGGCGCTTACAAGGAATATGCCAAGAGCCCTCCCTATGTTTGCGATGCAAATATGGACTACTATGAGGACAGCCCACAGAATAAAAAGGTGATTTTGGACAGAAACCTGCTGACCGCGGCGGGGGATTCCTTTGTGGAGTTTGCGATGGAGTTTGCGATGGAGTTTGCTGTCTTGCTGGGCCGTCGCGGAGAAATTGAAAACCGCAATTATATCTTTGAGGCTTTTTAAAACATAATCACACAGTATAATCCGCGAAAAAGCAAAGGCGCATTAACCGAAAAACCTCCCTGTGAATAGTATGAAGGGTACTAACATTTGGGAGGTATTTCTATGAAAAGAGTTGCTGCGCTCCTGCTTGCGGTTCTGATGGCGGTGGTTGTGCTGGGCGCTTGCGGCACGTCCAAACCCACGGAGCAGAGCCTGACCAAGGTTCGACTGGCGGAAGTTACCCACTCGGTGTTCTATGCGCCCATGTATGTGGCCATAAACAATGGTTTTTTTGAGGAAGTAGGCATAGAGATTGAGCTTACCAACGCCGGCGGCGCCGATATGGCCATGGCGGCCTTGCTTTCCGGCTCGGCGGACGTCGCCTTCATGGGCCCGGAGGCGTCCGTGTATGTCATTAACGAGGGCCGTCAGGACGCGCCGGTGGTCATCGGCCAACTGACCAACTGCGACGGCGCTTTCCTGGTGAGCCGTGAGCCCGAGCCGGACTTTAAATGGGAGAATTTGAAGGGCAAGGATATCATCGGCGGGAGAAAAGGCGGCATGCCGGAAATGACTCTCGAATACGTCATCAGGCTGCATGGAATGGACCCCATGACCGACATGAATATCGATACATCCGTACAGTTTAACCTGATGGGCGGCGCCTTTGTGGGCGGCCAGGGCGACTATGTGACGCTGTTTGAGCCGGCGGCCACGGAGGTCGTGCGCCAGGGCCACGGACATATTGTAGCCTCTGTGGGCGGCGCTGGAGGCTTGGTGCCATACACTTGCTATCAGGTCACATCAAACTTCCTGAAGGAAAACGAAGACCTGGTGACCCGCTTCATGTCAGCGATATATAAGGGCCAGCAGTGGGTTCACAGCCAGAGCGACAGAGCTGTTGCGGAGTCAATAGTGACATCGTTCCCCGACACCACCCTTGCAACGCTGGAAATGGTTGTGACAAACTACCGCTCCATTGACGCCTGGGCGGAAAACCCCGTCATGACCCAGGAAAGCTATCACCTCCTGCTGGATATAATCGATCAGGCGGGCGAGCTAAGCAATAGGCCGTCATATGATCAGCTTATCGACAACAGCATTGCAGAGAAGGTCATCAAAGAATAATTGAGCCAAGGCAAGAGAAAAACAGCCGCCGATTCCCCGGTGGCTGTTTGCTTTTGCTTTCATTTTCAAATATAAGTTCACATCTCGTGGCGGCCCTGTATCGCCCGGGAAATAGTGATCTCGTCGGTGTACTCCAGCTCGCCGCCGATGGGCATCCCGTGGGCGATGCGCGTCACCTTTATGCCCATGGGCTTTATCAACCGCGCGATGTAGGCGGCTGTGGCCTCGCCCTCGATGTCGGGGTTGGTGGCCAAAATGACCTCATCCACTTCAATCAGGCGGGTTAAAAGCTCCTTGATGCGTATGTCATCCGGCCCGATGCCGTCCATTGGGGATATGGCCCCGTGCAGCACATGGTAAAGACCCTTGTACTCCCGCATCCTCTCGATGGCCGCCACTTCTCGCGGGCCGCGGACCACGCAGATGGTGCGCCGGTCGCGGCTTTCATCGCCGCATATATGGCAGATATCCCTGTCGGTGTAATTTCCGCAGGCGGAGCATGTGTGGGTGTTCAGTTTCGCTGCAAGTATGTTCTGGGAAAGCTCCCGCACATCCTCGTCGTGCATCGCCAGAATGTGGTATGAAAGCCGCTGGGCGGTCTTCTGGCCCACTCCCGGCAGCTTTGCAAGGCTCGCCGTCAGCTTCGCGATGGGATCAATCTGGGCCATGGCTTAAAAACCCAGGTTCATGCCGCCGGTTATCTTGCCCATCTCCTGCTCAGTCAGCTCGTTAATCTGCCGAAGA
>JBNRMR010000045.1:0-10177 GCA_050309705.1 Christensenellales bacterium
AACCTTAGGAGGAGAGCATGTTTTTAAGCGGACTTGTTTCGGTGACATTCAGGGGTAAGACCCCGGAGCAGATCATCGATATATGCGTAAAAAACGGCCTTGAAGCCGTGGAGTGGGGTGAAAACGCCCATGTTTTTGCTGGCGATGAGGACGGCAGCCGCGCCCTGAGGGACAAAACCCTTGCCTCGGGACTGAAGATCGCTGCTTATGGCTCCTATTACCGCTGTGAAACAGAGCCGGAGGAAGGCTTTGCGGCGACGCTAAAATCTGCGAAGGCCCTTGGCGCCCCTGTGATAAGAGTATGGCCCGGGCGAAAGGGCAGCGATGAGGCGGATGAAAAATATTTTGAGACTGTGGCGAAAAACGCGGCCTCAGCGGCGGATATGGCCTCGGGCGATGGCATACGCGTGGCTTTTGAATGGCATAAAAACACATTGACGGACACGAATGAATCTGCAAAGAAGCTTATGGAAATGGCTCAGAGCGAAAATCTTTTGTGCCTTTGGCAGCCCACGCCGGAGATTCCCATGGAGGAGAGGACAAAGGGCATTGAGATGCTGGGTGAAAGGCTTTCGCATCTGCATGTTTACAGCTGGACGGACGACCGGCAGCGAGTGGCCCTTGATGCCGAGGGCTTTTTGGACAAATGGCGCAGATATCTTTCGGCGGTTAAAAGGAAAGGCGATTGCTATGCCCTTTTGGAGTTTGTGAAAGATGAAAGCGACGAGCAGCTCGCAAGGGATGCTGCGGCTCTTAAGAGGCTGCTGGATGAGATCAACCAGGGTGAGGAAAAACTAAACCGTTGATTTATATGTGAAGGCGTTTGGGATCATAAACCCCTTGGGGTGACATCGCGCCCGGCGATTGGATGGAGACATTGTCGTGCATTGAAACATGAGGCTTGCGGTGCGTGATTGCGCAATAATTTTACATATGATAGAATTGAAAGAAGTTATAAAACCTATAAAATGGAGGATGTTTCTATGTCCCTATATTCAATAGGAATCGATTTTGGATCTCTTTCGGCGCGGGCGCTGGTGGTTGAGGTCGAAACGGGCAAGGAGATCGCTTCCCATGTGAGCGAATACGCCCACGCAGTTATGGACGAGGCTTTGTCCGTCGGGAAAAGCGGGAAAAAGCTGCCGCCGGACTGGGCGCTTCAGCACCCGCAGGATTATATAAACTCAATGGCGGAGGTTATAAAAGCCGCCATGGAAAAGGCGGGCATACGCAAGGAGGACGTTATCGGTGTGGGCATAGACTTTACCGCCTGCACGCTGATGTCCGTCAAGGCGGATGGCACGCCTATTTGCTTTGTTCCGGGCTATGAGGAAAATCCCCATGCATATATCAAGCTTTGGAAGCACCACGCCGCCCAGGACCATGCCAACAGGCTGAACGAAATGGCTGAGAAGATGGGCGAAAAGTGGCTTTCGCGCTACGGTGGCAAGATTTCATCCGAGTGGATGTTTCCAAAGATATGGCAGACACTGGAGGAAGCCCCGGAGGTTTACGCCGAGGCGGATATGTTTATGGAGTGCGCCGACTGGATGATAATGCAGCTCACCGGCAATGTGCGCAGGAACTCCTGCACGGCGGGGTATAAGGCCATTTGGCACAAGGCAGACGGCTATCCATCAAAGGAATTCTTTAAGGCTCTTGACTCAAGGCTTGAAAGCGTGGTCGAAGAAAAGCTTAAGGGAGACATATATCCCATCGGCTCCTATGCGGGAGGCGTCACCAAAGAGGCGGCGGAAATGTTTGGCCTGGCCGAGGGAACAGCGGTGGCTGTCGCCAATGTGGACGCCCATGTTTCACTGCCGGCGGCCGGCATCACCGGCGCTGGCAAGCTGCTGATGATTATGGGCACAAGCACCTGCCACATTCTGGTGGGGGAGGAAGAAAAGATTGTCCCCGGCATGTGCGGAGTGGTGGAGGACGGCGTGCTGCCCGGCTATTTCGGCTATGAGGCGGGGCAAAGCTGCGTGGGTGACCATTTCGACTGGTTCGTTAAAAACTGCGTTCCCGAAAGCTATAATCAGGAAGCGAGAGAGCGGGGGATGAACATCCACGATCTTCTCACCGAAAAGGCTTCGGTTCAAAGGGCAGGAGAAAGCGGCTTGCTGGCCCTTGACTGGTGGAACGGCAACCGCTCTGTTCTTGTGGACGCGGATCTTACCGGCATGATGCTGGGCATGAACCTGCAGACGAAGCCGGAGGATATATATAGGGCTTTAATCGAAGCCACTGCCTATGGCACAAAGATGATAATTGAGAACTTTAAGAAATACGGCGTTCCTGTCAACGGGCTTTATGCCTGCGGCGGCATCGCTGAAAAAAACCCTATGTTGATGCAGATATACTCGGATGTCACCGGCTATGATATCCGCATAGCAAGGTCGTCCCAGTCGCCGGCTCTTGGCAGCGCCATGTTCGGCGCGGTGGCAGCCGGCAAGGCGAAGGGGGGCTATGACAGCATAACAGATGCTGCCGAAGCAATGGGGGGCGTGAAGGACGTCGTCTACAGCCCCAACGCAGAGGAGTCCGCCAGATATCAGCAGCTTTACGCCCAATATGAGATACTTCACGACTATTTCGGCAGGGGTGTAAACGATGTGATGAAAGAGTTGAAGACCATCAGGAAGAAGGTCTAAATAGAGTTTGGGGGTTACGGCAATGGATGTTCGCCGTCTTGGAGTTTTACTGCTGGCTGTGGCGCTGGTGGCGCTGTCGTTGGGCCTTGGCGGTTGTTTTCTGCTGCCCGCAGAGGAGGCAATCTTGGCGCCTCCCTTGGTGGAGCCGGAGGAGATCGTCTATAAAACCGAGCCGGTAAAGCGCGGAAATATAGAGGACAAGCGGGTGATAACCGCATATTTCACGCCTCTGGTCAGTCACAGCCTTTATTTCACAAAGGCCAGCGGCCGGGTGCAGGCCATCAACATCACGCTGGGCAAAGAGGTGGAGGAAGGCGAAGTTCTGGTGGAGCTGGAAAATGAAAACATCCAAAAGCGGATACGCGACCAGGAGCTGGTTGTCAAAAGGCTGGAAAGCAAGCTGAAGGAGGCCAGAGGCGGCAGCGTGGATGAATATGCCATCAAGCTTGCCCAGCTTGACCTTGAAGCGGCCAACAACTCCTACCAGGATCTGTTGACGGAAAAGCTGGATTTAAGCTCCCGCCACGGCATCGACACAAACCCCACCCTTCAGGAGCAACTGGAAAACGTGGAAAAGAAAGTCCGCGATCAGCTGATTCAAGTTGAAAAACTGCAGCTTAAGCTGGAGCAGCTTCAGCAGGGAAGCGGAAGCAATTACCAGGTGGAGCAAGCGAAGTATGAACTGGAATCCGCTGAAAACACTCTCAACGATCTTTACGACGAATATGAAAACACAGTGCTGCGCGCGCCAATAAGCGGCCGGGTCACCTGGATGCAGCTCATGAACGTGGGCGAGCCTGTCGGCACATATTCAAGCATAGTCACCATATCGGATCCCACGCAGCTAGTTCTTCAATACGAAAACAGCAAGGCCGCGGAGTTTCCCGTTGGCATGAAGGTTTCAATTGTCCATGAAAGGCAGACATATACCGGCACGGTGGAGTCAAATCCGCAGACGAATCCACCAAGGGAAAACGGCTCCAAGAGTGATTACGCCCGCTTCACGATAGATGATTTCGACCTTACAACTGTCGCCGCAGGGGCGAGCGCCCAGGTCACCGCGGTGCTGGATTCGCGTGAGGATGCTATAGTCCTCAGCAAAAACCGCGTTAACACCTTCCAGACCCGCTATTATGTGAATGTGCTGGTGGATGGCCTCAAGGAGGAGCGCGATATACAGATTGGCCTGCAAACCGCCACCGAAGTCGAAGTCCTTAATGGCCTGGAAGAAGGCGAGCTCATCATCATCAACTAGATGGCGGGAGCCGGGGGCAGAGCCTTTTAAGAGCCTTCGTAAAAAGGCGCGGAAGGAAGGTATGAACCTTGATTCGTTTTGTCACAAGGAAAATGCTGCATAATAAGCTGCTGATAATGTGCCTTTTAATAGGCGTAGTTTTGGCGGTGGGAATGGTCAGCTCCATACCCATGTTCGCGGACGGCATACTAAACCGTATGTTGGTAAAGGACCTGGAGGGCTATCAAAGCCGCACAAGGACTTTCACCGGCAGATATTATGTGAAATGCAACCTGGACACCGCGTATACTTCGGAGTCAAGGCTGAACGCCCTGCGCTATTTTGATTATAACATCCCCATGAACATACAAGAGTTGGGGGTGCCTGTGCTGGGGGAGATGGCAATATACACCATATCGGCTTTAAGGACCAGCAAGACGAAGCCGAACGAGGAACGGACCCTGCTCCACGCCTTCAGGTTGGCTGCAACGGAAGACTTTTTTGGGGAAAGGGCAAGAATAACTCACGGGACGGCGCCCTCGGCCGCTGTGGGCAAGGACGGGATAATCGAGGTGGCGATGTCCTACGCCAATATGGTGGATAATGAATGGGAGCTGGGCCGCATATATGAGGTGAGCGACGCCCATAAAAGGCTGAGTGAGCAGCCGCTCTATTTTAGGATAGTGGGCATTTTTGAGATTAGCGATCCCTCGGACCCTGCCTGGTATGACGGTGGCAAACAGGTAATGTACCAAATGATGATGGACTACGACCTTTTCAGGGATCTTTTTGTGGGCAGCGAGACCACATTCATTTCAGCTATGGAGTATTATTTCGCGCTGGATTACCACAGCATCAAGATCTCCAATTTGCAAAGGGTTTACAGCACTTTAACGGAGCATGAGGAGTGGATCGCCAGCAAGCGCAGTTGTACCTATAAAATTCCGATTGTATCTTTGCTGGAACAATATGGCCCGAGGGAAGAGCAGCTCAGGACCATGCTGCTGGTGATACAGATCCCCATTTTGTTGATGCTGGCCTTCTATACATTCATGATTTCACAGCTTATTTTGGACTATGAGCGAAATGAGATATCGCTGCTTAAGAGCAGGGGTGCATCCAGGGGCCAGATTGTGCTGATATATTTGCTGGAAAGCACAATAATCGGCGCGGTGGCCATGCCGTTGGGCATCGGAATGGGCGTTGGCATATGCAAGCTGATAGGCGCTTCCAATGGCTTCCTGGAGTTCGTTTCAAGGGCGGCAATATATATTGAAATTACACCAGCGGTCATTTTTTATTCCTTAATAACAGTGCTTTTCTCGGTGCTGACGATGGTCATGCCCGCCATTGGCCATTCAAAGATAGGCATAGTCGAGCATAAAACAAAGAGCGCTCGAAGGAAAACGCCCCTTTGGAAGAAGGTGGGCCTTGATGTGATACTGCTGATCATTTCCGCCTATGGCCTTTACTCCTACGAAAAGCGGATGCTGACAATGGCTGTAACTGGAATGGACCCCAACGCCGTGCCCATTGATCCGCTGCTGTTTGTGATGTCCACCCTGTTCATAATAGGGGCGGGGCTGTTCTTTGTGCGGATACATCCCTACCTTGTGCGGCTGGTTTTCCAGATAGGCAAAAAGGCATGGTCGCCGGTGATGTACGCTTCATTCCTTCAGGTGGCAAGAAGCGGTGGGCAGGAAACTTTCCTGATGCTCTTTCTAGTGATGACCCTATCCACCGGCCTTTTTTCCGCCAATGCCGCAAGAACTTTGAACACCAACATAACCGACAGGGTGCAATACGCCTTGGGCGCGGATATTGTGCTGGAACCATATTGGCGGAGCAATGAAGTGATAATCGCTGAGGATGAGGATGGCTCCACCCAGGCGCCATCTTTGGGAGGCTTTGCAAACGATAGGATAATAACCTACATAGAACCGGACTTTTCCCCCTACTACTCCATCGAGGGCGCCCAGAGCGTTGCCAGGGTTCTCAGCAAGCCCCAGATTACCGCCAGCATTGGCACGAAAAACACCGTCGCCAGCATGATGGCCATCAACTCCGCCGACTTTGGCCGAACCGCCTTCATGCCGGACGGACTATTGCCCTTCCACTGGTATGAATACCTTAACCTTATGACCCTTGAAAAAAAGGCTTGCCTGATATCGACGGAGTTTGCAACAGAGGCTGGCATAAGCGTGGGAGACAGCATCAGGATATCGTGGGAAAGGCAGTCTCCCATGGAACTGCGGGTTTACGGCATTGTTGACTACTGGCCCACCTATCAGCCCATACAAAACCAGCGGGGGCAATATTCGCCGGCAACAAGGCTCGTCATATGCAATCTGGACTATGTGCGCGCCCTTTCCGCCCTAGAACCCTATGATGTCTGGATAAAAAAGGCGGAGGGCGCCACCTCGGAGCAGGTATATGGCAGCATCCGCGAGCTGGGCATCTCCGTTGAGGGGCTTAAAGACTCCACTTTGGATATCGTTTCCGTAAAGAACGACCCATTGATTCAAGGCGTCAACGGCGCTTTGACGATGGGCTTTTTGGTGACGATGATAGTCTGTTCCATAGGCTTTATAATTTACTGGGTGCTTTCGATAAAACGAAGGGTGCTGCAGTTTGGAATTCTCAGGGCAATGGGCCTTTCCATGGGCAACTTGACCGGAATGCTGGCGGCAGAGCAGGTTCTAATATCAGGCAGCGCCATACTCATGGGCGTTTTCACAGGAGCGAAGGCCTCGGAGCTGTTCGTGCCGCTTTTGCAGGTGGTCTACAAGGCCTCAGAGCTGATCCCTCCGTTCCGGGTAATAATGGAGCGTGCGGACTATCTAAAAGTATATATTATTATTGGCGTGATGCTGATGGTCGCTTTCTTTGTGCTGGGCGGGCTTATATCCAGAATAAAGATGGCGCAGGCGCTGAAGCTAGGGGAGGATTGACGGATGCTGAGAACGGTTGACATAGACAGAAAATTCGGAAGCGGCCCAAACCAGGTTCACGCCCTTAAAAAAATAAGCATAGATATACTTCCCCAGAGGATGACGATACTCAGAGGGCGCAGCGGCTCCGGCAAGACATGCCTCATCAACATAATGGGAGCTTTGGACCAGCCCACCGCCGGGCAGGTTTTTTACAGCGGAAGGGATATTGTGAAGGACAGCGAGCGCAGGCGGGACAATCTTCGTCGCACTGACTTTGGCTTCATATTCCAATCCGTCGCCCTGATGCCCACCATGACCGCCTACGAAAATGTGGACTTTGCCCTGAGACTTTCGGGAATGAGCGCTTTTAATAGGGATAAGCGCGTAAAAGAATGCCTTGAATATGTGGAGATGGAAAAGCGCGCCGGACATCGCCCCGCAGAGCTTTCCGGCGGCGAACAGCAGCGTGTGGCAATCGCAAGGGCCATATGCCACCGGCCGGGGGTTGTCTTTGCGGATGAGCCCACCGCCGAGCTGGATTCACGCATGGGTCTTGCGGTCATCAAGCTAATGACCGAGCTGGTGGCCCACGAGAAGCTGACGATAGTCTTAACCACCCACGATCCCAACATGTTCGAACTGGCGGACGATGTTTACACCCTTGAAAACGGAGAGGTGACGGAGCATATCCATGTGACTCCCCCGCCGGAAGGAGGCGCCTTAGATGATTAACTGCGATAATCTTGTAAAAATCTACAAAACAGAGCATATTGAGGTGGTGGCGCTCCAGGGGCTGGATCTTACAGTTGAACAAGGTGAGCTGATGGCGATAATCGGCAACAGCGGCAGCGGCAAATCCACGCTGATGAACATGCTGGGCGCCTTGGACAAGCCGTCTGCGGGTGCGCTGACGGTTGCCGGGCAGGATCTTTTAAAGTTCGACCAGAAGCAGACTGTCAAATATCAGCGGGAGACGGTGGGTTTCGTCTGGCAAAACAACGCCCGCAATCTGCTGCCATACATGACCGCCCTTGAAAATGTGGAAGTGCCGATGATGATCTCCGGCGCGTCAAAGCGGGCAAGAGCGAGGGAGTTGCTGGAGATCGTCGGCATGTCCCACAGGGCGAAGTCAAAGCTGGCGCAGCTTTCAGGCGGCGAGCAGCAGCGGGTGGCCCTGGCCATTGCCATAGCCAACAGCCCGCAGCTTTTGCTGGCCGACGAGCCCACCGGCGCCGTGGACACCAGCACCGGCAAGCAGATTCTTTCCGCCATGCGCAGGATAAACCGGGAGCTGGGCACCACGATAGTCATCGTCACCCATGATATCGGCCTGCAGCACAGCGTGGACAGGGTTGTCGCCATCAGGGACGGGCGGACTTCATCTGAGTTTGTCCGCAGGCGTTCCTACAGGGATGAGCTTGAGAGCGTGGAGAGTCTTTACGACAGAACCGCTCAGGTGGAAAGCTCCCATGTGGAGCTGGTGGTGATGGATAACGCCGGCAGGATACAGATCCCCCGGGAATACCTTGACCGCATGGGAATCCATGGCAGGATGCGGCTGCAGGTTTCCTTTGACGACGGCGGAGTCACAATCAGCAGGCCGGAAGCCGGGGAGCAGGCCAGCAATTAGTGAAATCGGATTATTTTCTTTAGCAAGGACGCCCCTCAAAGGAGATATTATGGAGTTTCTAGAAGTAAAGCGCGAAGCATTGCCGGTTTCCAGCATTAGCTTGTCGCTTCATATGAAGTCACCAGCAACGCTCCGGAGCAAACCGCCATTGAATTTGTGGAAAGCTGGCTGAAGAATTTATCATGTCTATTATTCCGTGCCGTATGATCTTGGCGGGGATTTCCCATCGGGATGGGGCTGCCGTTAAAATGGACGTTTGACAACGGCGCGGAAAATCTTTTAGGATGCACATCGCCCGGCTCGTTTCCCCCTCCCTTCCTCAAGCCTTCATCCGTGCGAATATAAAAGTTTTGGTCAAGCTTTTTCAAAAGCTTGCAGGGGGTCCGGGGGGCGGAGCCGCCCGGTTCGCTTCCTCCTCCCTTCTTTAAATCTCAATTAATGCAAATCTTAGGCGGAATAGAAGCTGCAATTCCTGCGGCTTATGTCCGCTTGAGTCAACGCCTTCATTTTTAAACATTTGTTAAACTGATTGACAAATTATTATTGCATTGGTATACTCGCTTCATGAAGCATATTGTCGGGCAAAAGAATAGGAGACCGGGCGATGAAACGTAACGCTGCCAATGCGGTTGAACTCAAGCAAAGCAACAGTGCCGCCATGCTGAGCGCGCTGTTTTACAGGTCATTGTCCCGGGCGGGTTTGGCGCGGGAACTTGGGCTTACGCGCGCCGCCGTCAGCGCCCACATCGAGGAGATGATCGCCGCCGGCATCGTCAGGGAGATGGGATCCGGCGAGGCCCGGCGGGGACGCAAGCCCGTCCTTCTGGATATCGACCCTTCCTACGGCTGTTTTGGAGGGCTCTATTTGTCCCGAGGCGGCGGTAAGGTTGGTCTGGCCGATATGAAGGGCAATATTTTGGGAGCCTACGCCTTCGGCGCAGAGTCTCTCAAGTCGCCCGAGGCTTTGCTGGAGGAAGCGGCCGCAAGGCTCCGCCGCATGGTGGCAGATGCAGGTTACTGTGAAGCGGGATTGCTGGGCGTAGGCGTCGGCATCCCCGGGCCGGTGGACTCGGAAAACGGCGTTGTGCTGACTCCTCCCGATTTTGCACATTGGCATCATTTCCCTCTAGGGGAGAGTCTGCAAAAATATATCAGCCAGCCGGTATTCGTGGAAAATAACGCCGCCGCTCAAACATTGGCGGAGATACGCTTTGGCCACGGCCGCGATTTCGGCAGTTTCATTTACATGGTGGTGGATAACGGCATTGGGGGCGGCATTGTGCGGGAACGGCGCAGGCTGGCCGGCGTGGGGGGCTTTGGGTCAGAGCTGGGCCATACCTCCATACACTACAATGGGCGTGCTTGTCCCTGCGGCAACCGGGGATGTCTGGAGCAGTACGCCGATATTCCGACGCTGCTGGATGACTGCTTTGCGCCACAGGCGGGCGTCGCCACCTGGGGCCAGGTGGTTGACCGGGCGGAGGCGGGCGGAAAGCCCTTTCTGGCCGCCATGGAAAAGGAGGCGGATTATCTGTCCGCCGCGCTGGTGAACTTTGTCAACGCTCTGGAACCTCAGGCGCTGGTGCTGGGCGGGGATCTGCGCTACCGGCCACGCTTGATAATCGAAATGGTCGAAGCCCGTGTCAAAGCGTCCATGATCATGAGGGACAGCCGGGATATCAAGGTCCTGTCCTCCGGCCTTTCGGGGGATACCGAGGTCTTATCC
>JBNRMR010000046.1:0-4226 GCA_050309705.1 Christensenellales bacterium
CGCACACGCGGGGGTGATCCTTCGATCACTCCGGGATAAAACGTCATCAGCCGATGCTCCCCGCACACGCGGGGGTGATCCCCGCCCCGTGCCTATGCCGTCGTACATAGAAACATGCTCCCCGCACACGCGGGGGTGATCCTTAACAAGGCATACGCGAGTAGCTTTCGCCGATGTTACCGGAGAAGTCTATTGATACGTCTGCGGGGATAAGAAAGCTGGAAAGATATTCCATGTTCGCTTCGGTTGTTTTTTGTTTGCCGAAATGGCGTGGTCGTCCATGATCCCGGAGGCATTGCCCGCCAGATAGAATAATACCTCCGCGGCGGCTTCGGAGCGCTTGGTGCCCCAAAGCGCAACGCCATATGAAGACACTTTCGCTTCATATGCGTCTGTTTCGCCAGACAAGGGGATGCAGAAAAGCTGCATGTTCCCGCCCGCTTTTTCATATCTGTAAGCCAGCTTTCCCACCTGCCAGGGGGAATTGTAATATGTGCTTATCTGAATATCCGCGCTGTTTATCAGCATATCCATTTTTGATTCCGGGGAGCTGTAGGCAGGGGCTGCCTCAAAGGGCTTTAGAATCTCCTGGGAACGGAGGCTCTTTTTCCGCGTCCATCTGGAGATCGACATATTCCGTCAGATATTCAAGCGTGCGCCGGCCGTTTAGGCCCTCCGGTTGCAGGCCGATTTCAAGCATCCTTTCCTGGGAGGTAAAAGCAAGGGGCAATGTGAAGCTGAAGGGCAGGACGTACTGCCCGCCGCTTATAAAGCCTGCGTCCAGCGCTGCGGGGAAATAGTCATCAGGGGCGAAGTCCAGCCCGCTGTCCGAGTCTATATAGGGGGCGAGGTCCAACAGAGCGCCGCTGGCGGCCAGCATCTGAACATCCACCGTGCTGCTGGGCCCAAAGATGACGATATCCCCCGGCTCATGCTGCCGGAAAAATCGCTGTTTTTGCTGGAATCGCCTAAATTGTCGGCCACAAAATCATTGGTCGCGGTCGGGGCTGCATTGGGTGCAGCGATAATGCGCAGCCGGCCATCAGCGACAGAATAAGCGCAAGGGCTATGGCGGAAGCTATTTTGTTTCTCATAATATTCGCTTTTCCTCTGCTTTTTTATATGCTACCATAAGTTTGCTGCAAAAATAATTGAGAATATATGAACTATATGCGTGCAAAGGAAAAATAAAAAGTCCGCGCAGGCTTTTTGCTTGGCGGGCTTTAGGGTGGCTGATTAAAGAATGCGGGTGAAATTATTGTCCCTGTCCAGCAGGCTTTCCACGGTTTCATAGCCCAGGCGGTGCAAAAGGTCCAGCACATAGGGGTTGTCCGCCGGGGTTTTATATATGGTTTCCTCGCCGTAGCGGTTGACGGCCTCCCGGGCGATGTCCTTGTCGATCAGTGACTTGGGCCCCCCAACGCAACCTCCTCGGCAGCCCATGCCCTCGATGAAGTTTGCGCCGATATTGCCATCATGGATGTCCTTTAACAGCTTTTTGCATTCAACCATGCCGTCGGCCTGGCGCGCCCTCAGGGGGATCTCCCTGTTGGGCCTCAAACGGTCCAAAGTGGCCTGAACCGCTTCGCTTACGCCGGAAACCCGGGCATAGATGCGCCCCGCCTGAGATGAATGGTCGCTTAAATCCTCTCCAAGGGAAGCGGGATTAATGTTCATCAGGTCAAACAGCTCGGCGACTTCTTCAAAGGTCAGCACATAGTCCACCGCATCGGCGATATCGGCGTCACGCGCCTCGGCCTTTTTAGCGATGCAGGGGCCAATGAAAACCGTCCTGGCATCGGGGTGAATTCTTTTTATCGACCGACCGCAGGCCACCATCGGCGAAACGGAGGGCGGCACATGGGGGATCATCTCTTTGTATGATTTTCTGATGAGCGCTATCCAAAGGGGGCAGCAGCAGCTTGTCAGCAGGAAGTCCTCGTCGTTTTGAATCTCGCGGTCAAACTCAAGGGCTTCCTTAAGGGTCAGAACGTCGGCGAAAAGAGCCACCTCAATCATGCCGTAAAAACCCATGCACTTAAAAGCGCTGCGCAGGCGGCCGGAGGTCACATCCGGGCTGAATTGGCCGGAAAAAGCCGGGGCGATCATGGCATAAACAGGGGTTTTCTTGTCCTTCAAAAGGTTCAGAACCGCCAGGGAATCCCTGCGTCCGGCAAGGGCGTTTTCAGGGCAGGCTTCTATGCAATCGCCGCAGCCGGTGCAGTTTTTGGCGATTACCACATTGCCATTTTCATCCCTCTTTATTGCATCGAAAAGGCAGGCGACGCGGCAGGCTCCAGAGCCCTCGCCGCAATCGCAGTCTTTGCTTCTTATTATAGGAAGTTCGTTTTCAGGCCGCAAAAGTGCCTCCATCAGGCTGGCTTCCTGGCTATCGCCATTTTTCCTTATAGAGTTGCATTCCTCATCCAATCTTCCGTCCAGGGCCGCCTTTTCCAGCCGGCGGCCAATTTCGCCGTATTTATCCATGGCTTAACCTCACACTGTATTCGCGGGCGTCCATTGCCCGTTGATCTTTACAAAGATTTACAAAGACCTGGTGCATTCATTATAGAAGCAAGCGGTGGAGTTTGCAAGCGCGGCTTTGATGAACCTGAAAAAGGCGGCCGTCCTCTACCTTATTACATACATAAAAAAGGGAAAAGTCTTGGCCGCCAATTTCATCTGATTGGCTTTATTCTACTTTTATTACGGAAACCGGGCAGACCTCCTGCGCTTCAATGGCGCAGTCCTCCGCCTCCTTGGGCACTTCATCGCAGTGAACCTCGGCGATGCCGTCCTCCGCCATTTGGAAAATCTCCGGACAGACTTCCTCGCAAAGGCCGCAGGAGATGCAGCCCGACCTATCAATCGTCGCTTTCATATTGTTGCTCCTTTCCTGTGGTGCATTTTTTCGCATAATATCTAAATCACGGCTGGGGAAATACGACTGTCAAAATCATTTTGAAGCTGCTAAGAGCAAAGACTGCATGGGGTATGCCCGCCGGCATAATGATGGTCTGCCCCTGGGAAAGGACGTGGTCCTTATCGCCGATGGTGATCCTCGCCTCGCCCTCCAGCGCAGTGACCATTGCATCACCAGTGGATGAATGGGAACTGATCTCCTCGTTTTGGTCGAAGGCAAAAAGGGTGATGCTAACTGCCGGGTTCTGAGCCAAAGTGCGGCTAACCACTTGGCCTTGATTGGCCTGAACAAGATCGCTCAGGTTCAGCGCTTTTTCCGCTTCGATGTTCTTCAAATATTTCGTATTCATATTTAGTCCGCCTTTCTGTTTTCGTCATTCGCTCACAAGGCGTTTTTCGCCTGTTATTGATTGTATGGGCTTTATGTTCTGTGTCACTTCCAACACACCCATAAATTCGCCGCTTTCGTCTCTGACGGCAAAATAGCGGATGAGGATGTATTTTTCCCTCATACTTATCCAGAAATCCTCCTGATCTTTGCGGCCGGCCTTGAAGTCCTCCACAAGTTTTTCAACGATGTGGACGCTGGCGGGAGGGTGGCAGTTGGAGACATTGCGGCCTATGACGGCCTTTGTGCGGGGGAATATCCGCTCCGCGCCCTGGGAAAAATATTTGACGGTGTCGTCTTTGCCAACGAATGTGATGTCCATCGGCAATGTGTCCAGCATACGGGTGAGCTCGTGGAGAGTCAATCTGCCTGTTGGCAAAACGACTACGCCCTCGGGAGTTTGCTCCGCTTGCTGCTCAGCTTCCGGCGGGGCGGCGCTTTCATTGGGCTGGACAAAATCAGGCGCGCCGTCGATGAGGCAGTAGCCGATTTCCGGAATGTCCTCTGCGATTGTCTTCCATTCGTCCAATGTCAAGTTTTCCAGCATCATCGGCATCAGGATGTTTTCCTCTTTGAATATCATCTCGTCTATCTTGTTTAAAAGGGACTTTATGCCGTCGGCCAGTTGGGCAAGAGGCTTTTTGCCAATCTCATTCAGCGCATCCTTTAGCTGGGCGCGGATCTCGTCGTCCACTCCCCACATGACTTTGGGCGGAGCGGTGATGCCGTATTTTTCCAGATAGGGGAACAGCAGGTTTTCCTTCTTGCTATAGTGCAGGTCAATCTCCCGCATCCGTTCAAGCCCCGCCTTGGCGGAAGCCTCGTCGCCCTCGCGGGTGTGCTTCAAAATCTTCTCGGCAAGGGCTTCGATAGCCCGATTCTCCCGGTCAAGGGTGTGGGCGGGGTGACCAGGGGT
>JBNRMR010000047.1:0-11530 GCA_050309705.1 Christensenellales bacterium
ATCGGCACCTGTCCTCTTTGAGATGCCCATTTAATGCAGACCAGAGCCGGGTGTATGCCGTGGCGCCTAGCGATATCTACCACCACGGGCTGTTCGGTGTCGGCGATATCCTCCGGGGTTCGGTCGCGCTCGGGCCGCCTGGGCGAGCCTATCGGTGAATAGCCTATGGGCTGAATGTTGTTGTCAACGCAGAATTGATATAGCTCCCCCTGCTGGAAGCATGGGTGCAACTCCATTTCGTTGACAGCGGGCTTCACTTTTGCGTCTCTAAGTATCAGCCTAAGCTTGGGTATGGTGACATTTGATGTGCCGATGTGGCGCACCAGGCCCTCGCCCACCAGTTTTTCCATGGCGCGCCATATCTCCATGAATTCCTCGTGGAAGTAGGGCCTCGAATCGGGGTTACGGGCGTCGCCGTCGCAGCCGGCGGCATGGTAGTTGGGAAATGGCCAGTGGACAAGGTAGCAGTCCAAATAATCCTGCTTAAGGTCACGCAGCGTTTTTTTGCAGGCTTCCGCCACGTCCTTGGGGCTGTGTTTATCATTCCAAAGCTTGCTGAGTATGAACAGCTCGCTCCTGGGCAGCCCGCCGCTGATTGCCTCGTCCAGCACATCGCCTATAAGATGCTCGTTGCCATAGCATGCTGCACAGTCGATATATCGGTAGCCTACCCGCAATGCTTCACCCACCGCCCGGGCAATTTCTTCGCCATCGTATGAGTCGGAGCCAAAGGTGCCCAGACCAATGCCCGGCAACCTTGCCCCTGTGTAAAGAGTCTTATAGGGAATTTTCGCGGTCTCCACCCCGTCCGCCGCTGGTGTAAATTGCTTTGACATATTATTCCTCCTGGATTTTTGTATGAACATTCTAATTACGAAAACGGTCTCATAAAACGGCCACCGATTTGCCCTGTGTGATCTTCGCGCAAAGCGTTATGGTCTTGTTTTCATGCCCATGCCTGTTTTCCAGCCGGTCAAGCAGCAGGCCGGCCGCCAGCTTTGCCATCTCCAGCATGGGCTGCTCCACGATGGTCAACGGAGGGTTCAGCACTCTGGATAATTCCATATTATCAAAGCCGATCAGCGAAATGTCCTGCGGGTACCTCACTTTCAGTTCGTTCATGGCGGTGATTGCGCCAAGGGTAAGCTCATAGTTGGAGCAAAACACGCAGGTGACGTCGCTCCCATTGCACAGAAGCTCCTTTGCCGCCTGATAGCCGCCCTCGACGGAGAAATCGACTTCCATGGTTTTTACAAGCCCATTGGGGGCCTTTTCATTGAAGGCCCTGACAAAGCCGCGGCTTCTTTCGCCCATTGTGTAAATCCCCGAAGGACCTGAGATTATGGCTGCGCGGCCGTGTCCCCTTTCGATAAAAAACTCCGCCGCCATTTTCCCTGCTGAAAAATTATCTATCAAAACTGCGTCCGTTTCAAAGGCCGTGGCTTTGCGGTCAACCAGCACTATCGGCACATTTCGCGCTCTTGCAAGCTCAAGATGTCTGCCGCTGGAATCAAGGGGAATCGTGATTATTCCGTCCACCATCTTGTCAATAAGAAAGCTTAGGGCCTCCCGCTCGGTGCTTTTGTCAGCGTTGCACTCGCACACAAGGCAGCTATAGCCACGCCTGCGCAAAAATTGCCCCACATGGCGCATTATGGTGGTGTGAAAGCTGCTGTTCAGCTCGGGAATCAGCACCCCCACAGCCATGGACCTGCCGCTTTTTAGCCCCCGCGCAAAGTCATTGATCCTGAAATCAAGCTGCTTGGCGGCGGCTTCTATGGCCTCCATGGTCTGGGGCCGGACATTTCCACCGTTAAAATATTTTGATATGGTCGACAGCGAAAGGCCTGTCAGGCGCTTTATATCCTTATATGTGGCAGACAATTGCACACCTACCTTGATAACTGTATTGATAAAACAAAACGTTTCGCTCAATGGAAATTATAAATAAAAAAACAAAATATGTCAACACATGGTTGCGATTATGGCTCATTTCCTGTGCATTTTTATTTAAGAGTCCCAAAAGCGTTTTGATCATGAACGAAAAAAGCCCCGCAATCCTACTTTGCAGGGCCTTTTATTCATGCAGCTTTGGCAAGGTGGTCAGGAAGTCATCCCCGCGGCGGATCAACGGATTCACCCAGAACTACCCGCGTTAATATATCACGATAGTACATATAATTTTCCAAAGGCACATCATGGGGAATGGCGTGGTCGATGTGGGGAACAAAGCCGCCCAGCTCCAGCATCTTCGGCAATTTACCCATCACCTCGCTGTAAATGTGCTTTTTCGTCTTTGCCAGTTCGCGCTTGTCCATGCAGCCAAGCATCCCGAAGTTGGGATACTCGCGGCGCAGCTTCAGCGGATCGCAGCCGGCGGCGATTTCCACGGGACTCATTGCGTCAACGCCAGCCTCGATAAACTCCGGTATAAGGCCGCCGGGGAAACCATCGCAGTCTGAATAGACGATTTTGACGCCGTGGCCCTTTAAAAAGTCGATAAACCTGCGGTAATGTGGGAACATGAACTCGCGGAACATCGCCGGTGAAATCATGGGAGCGTGTTTATATGCCATATCCTCCTTGAATTCCACCATGTCGATATCGATCAGATCTATCTTATCCTTCAATGTCTCAATACAAAAATCGGTCAAAAACTCAAACATCTCGTGAACCAGGGCAGGATCATCGTAGAACATCATGCACAGCCCCTCAAATCCCACCCAATCCCGAACTGTCCAAAACAGAAACGGCACTGACAGATGCACCGGCACATGGCATTGATTGAGCGCTTTGCATCTGGCTTCGAAGCTATCACAAATCCGCGCGGGGTCGCCCGACAGATAGCGTCTTTGCATTTCCCGGAAGCTTTTTCTGTCTGTCACAGGAAAGGAAAGCCAACTGCGGGTGACAAAGCCGGGGTTTTCGGTTTCTGCGAAGTCCTTTCGAATGGCGCCGAGTTCGTCCTGCCAGATTTTGTAGCGCTCGGTTTGCTCAATCACTTTTTCTTCAAACAAGGGATACATGCTCATGCGCAAGGGCACTTCCACGTTCAAAGGGTCAAGGTCAAAGAATTTTTCGTAACTTACACCTTGGGGATAGCCTTCGCTCACCCATCGAGCCATTGTCGCGCCCCTGATGTTCCATTCCACAAGGGGAACGCGGTCTATCGGCTGAAACTTAAGCGTAGCTATCATGCGTTCTCTACTGTTCATGGTTTTCTCCTCGCGCAAAAATGCCTGGTCTAACAAGGGCGCCCGGCCCTTGCTGATATTTGGTATTATGGTTCAACCGTCCGGAGCCGATGCCTGAAACCGTGCGCCCTTTTTACATCATGTTTGTGAGCGGCCTTTCCTTCGGGCCCGCCCACCCGCTATTTCCTTCGTAAATTGCTAAACTCTTTACATCATGTTTGTGAGCGGCCTTTCCTTCGGGCCCAAGAGCCCGCTATTTCCTTCGTAAATTGCTAAACTCTTTACATCATGTTTGTGAGCGGCCTTTTCTTTGTAAATTGCTAAACTTATTATATCATACGAGCAATATATGTAAACATTATCAAGCAAGTTTGTGGGTTTTTATTCAACCGCACATCCCCGTATATCTTTGCATAAATATGCTTTATAAGTCTGCTACGGCTGCCAGTGCCATTTAATGCAAAGGCATAGCCCAAGTGTCATAAAAACGCTTACTGCCGCTAAAAAGCAGATTACGAATGCGTTTTAGGTGCCAAAAATATACGCGGCCGCCCGCAGTCTTTACAAAATTTAAGGCGAAATAATTGACTTTTTTGTCGCATTATGATACATCTATTACCAGACAATAACATAAAGATAATCAAAGGAGCAACCTCATGGGAAAGAATGAATATAGTTTGCAAAGGCTTCTTGCACCCATCCCAAAAAACGCGGACATAATCCTGGATACTGATACATACAACGAGATAGACGACCAGTTTGCCCTTGCCTATCTTTTCGGCTCAAAGGAAGGCTATAATGTGAAGGCAGTGACCGCCGCCCCTTTTTTAAACAGTAGGTCGGACTCGCCTGCCCAGGGCATGGAAAAAAGCTACGACGAAATACACAACGTGCTAAGGCTGATGGGCAGAAGTGACTACGCTGACAGAACCTTTCGCGGCAGCAACAGATTTCTTCTTAACGAAAGCGAGCCGGTTTCCTCACCCGCAAGCGACGAAATAGTACGCCTGGCGCTAAATCAGCCGGAAGACCGCCCTTTGTATATACTTGCCATTGGAGCGATAACGAACGTCGCCTCCGCTTTGCTCAGTTGCCCCGAGATTGCCCGAAAGATATATGTGGTGTGGCTGGGCGGACATGCCCATGGCTGGCCACGCAATGATGAATTCAACCTGCGGCAGGACATCGCAGCCGCCAGAGTGGTCTTCAGCAGCGGCGCTCCCATCGTGCAGCTTCCCTGCTTGGGCGTCGTTTCCCATCTGACAGCCCCCGGCTACGAGTTGAAGCATTACTTAGAAGGCAAAAATGAGCTTTGCGACTATCTTTACCGCATCACCTGGCAGGAGGGCAGCAACAATGGAGCGAAGGATTGCTGGTCGCGTGTGCTGTGGGATATCAGCGCCGTGGCCTGGCTCAAAGGGGGCATGGTGCTGGATTATGTGGACCATATCGCCATGCCAACATATGACCACGGCTATTCAATGGACAAATCAAGGCCCTTCTACCGCTATGCCTATTGGCTGAACCGCGACGCCATAATGCAGGATCTTTACGACACCTTGGCGACCTTTTGACGGCGGTTGATATGGTTAAAGAGATGAAAAAAATTGCTGTCATCGGCAGCCTTAACATTGATTATGTAGCCAGCGTTGAGAGCTTCCCCTTGGGAGGCGAAACCGTGCTTGGCACAGGCTTCAAGGTGGTCCCGGGGGGAAAGGGAGCCAACCAGGCATATTCCCTTGGGCGCATGGGCGCGGACGTGGTCATGCTGGGGGCAGTCGGCAGGGACTCAAACGGCAAAACCTCTCTGGAAAATCTGAGGAGCGCCGGGGTGGACGTGTCGCATGTTCATGAGTCTGATGGGCCGACTGGACTTGCCATGATAACCGTTAACGCCAATGGGGAAAACAGCATTGTGGTTTGTCAGGGCGCAAACAATGATGTGAGCTTCGATTATATTAGATCCAAACGGGATATACTCAAGCTCTGCGATATAATCGTCTTCCAGCTGGAAATTCCCCTTGAGACAGTGCTGCTGTCCGCAAAAATGCTGAGGGAGATGGGCAAAACAATAATCCTGGACCCTGCGCCCGCCCCAGAGACGCCGCCCCGCCAGTTGATAGGACTGGTGGATTACATCAAGCCAAACGAGAGCGAGCTTGCAAAGCTGACCGGCGCCGACACAGACTCCCTGGATGTGGAAGCCGCCTGTGATAAACTGCTGGGCATGGGAGCAGGCTGCGTGCTGGCAAGCCTTGGCTCAGCCGGAGTGATGGTGAAGCAAAAGGGCCTTCCGGGTGTGATTTGCCCGGCAGAGAAAGTAACTGCGGTGGACACCACTGCCGCCGGCGACAGCTTCACAGCGGCGGTGGCTTATGGCCTTTCAAAGGGCCTTGATATCAATGACGCCGCAGCTTTTGCAAACAGAGTGGCCGCTCTGGTGGTTCAGCGTCCCGGCGCCCAAAGCTCCATTCCAGCCCGCGAAGAGATGCAAAGGCTCTGGCCCAAATAATTTCAGCGTCAGATGCCTGCTTGCCTTTTTGCCTGAAGCCCTTCTTCACGAACTCGCTTTTGCGGCCCTTCTGATGAGCAGAAAAATACCCGAGCCACTGGCGGACGTGCAGATGGCTCGGGTTTTCTTTATGGCAGCGCGCTATATGCTGATTGAATCGATGGGCGATTTCTTTCGTCCAGCCGGCGGATCGCCCATATCCGGCACGCTGAGCAGCTCGCCTGGCCACGATCATGCGGAAGGCAGTCGATCGTCCTTTAGCAGCGAGTGAGTCATGCAGGGCGTGCATTTGCTTTTAATTGGCAGCCGTGTTGCGCACAATTCATTGAAAGATGCCGCAGCGCTGATATAGCCTAAACAAATCTGGGATGCTTGTGCTGAGGTGTCTATTCCGTCGCGGACAGCATCAGTGTTTTGGTGTTTGCAACGGCTTTTCTCACATGCAACTGGTTCAAAAGCCCACCAGGTCTGTTGGGGTGGGCCTCAAGTTTATCATCGAAACCGGAGGAGCGGGCGGTAATGATGATGCACGAGCACTTGGCAGCCAATCGCTCCATCACGGTATCGGACGAGCTGCCCGCACTCTTGCTGCTAAAAAGCAACTTTCACTTCTTCGCCACCTGAAAAAGCGCTGCGCAACCCAAGGGATGTCTTTTTAAAAATCTACAAAATAAAAAAGAAGATAGAAAAAGAACGCCATGTTAAGTGGCGCTCTTTTCCTGTACATGTCTTGTGTCAGTCTGTTTAAATCAATATAAAGGTTAGCGTGTTAAAATCATGCGGAATATGCTTTTAGCATCCACAGAAGCTTTTGGTACTCCCCAAGATATCCGTTGAACTGGTCGGCTGTGGCGCCATCGCCCTCCGCCTCGGCCAGCTCCACCACCGCCTTCGTGTCTCTTATCCAATATTCCACGTCGGAAACCATGGCTTTCACGGCATCTCCGGAGGAAATGGGCTTGTCATCCAGCTCCCTCACAGTGGTCAGCTCCAGGGCCTTTTTAACGCTGGCAACCGGCGAACCGCCCAGGGCGAGAAGTCTCTCGGCCACGTCATCGATGATCTGGGCCGTCTGGTCGTACAGCTCCTCCAGCTTGGCGTGGAGGGTGAAGAAGCTTCGTCCTGTCACATACCAGTGTAGGTTGTGCAATTTTATATAGGAAACCTGCTGGTTCGCCAGATATTCGTTCAGCTTTTCATGCAGTTTGTTGCTCATATATTACCTCCCGTGCAATTATCCCTTGTGATAAGTATATCCCAAACGGAGCAAAGCATCCGTTTTTTTTCCATTATCTATCGTTGCTGTTTTTTGCCGATTTAAAGGCCCGCGACCTTGTCGTAGTTTTCGGCAACTGCCTTCCAGTCGACCACGTTGAAGAAAGCCTTCACATAGTCAGCTCTGAGGTTTTTATACTTCAGGTAGTAGGCATGCTCCCACACGTCTATTCCAAGAATCGGCGTGAAGCCCTTGCCCTCCATCAGCGGGTTATCCTGGTTGGGGCTGGATGAAAGGGCCAGCTTGCCGTCCTTGGCGGCGGAAAGCCATGCCCAGCCGGAGCCGAACTGCCCCATCGCCAGGCGGCTTAGCTCATCCTGGAAGGCTGAGAAGCTGCCAAAGTTTTTATCCAAAAGACCGGCAAAGGCTCCTTCAGGCTGCCCTCCCCCGTTGGGGCTCATGGTGGTGAAGTAGAGATTGTGGTTGTAAAAGCCGCCGCCATTGTTGCGGATGGCCTTCCTTAAAGCCTCGTCGGAAACATTGTCCAGGGATGAAAGCAACTCCACCATTTCCTTCCCGGCCACAGCGGCCTTCTGGACGGCGTCGTTCAAATTGTTGGTATAAGCGGCGTGATGCTTGCTGTAATGAGTTTCCATAGTAAGAGCGTCAATATGCGGCTCAAGCGCGTCATAGGAATATGGAAGCTGTATCTGTTTGAACATTAGTATTTCCTCCTTTCAGGAAAATCCTTTATCAATACATGTGGTTAGATTATCATTCTTGTTTCATTCTTCCTTGGTTAGCTTTGGCTAACTAACTCTGACTTTAGTATAGCAGATAATCAGTAAAAGTCAACACTGCTTATGTGACTTTGTCACACAACGGCCTTTCGCCATTTTCTTTGTGTCATAATCACCCATTATTAGCATAGGATATATCAGCTTTTTGTGAAACCTCTTAAATTTTTCAGGATTTTTCAAAATAGCGGTTGACAATTATTTTCAAATATGTTATCTTGATCAAAACTTATCATAAGGGATTTTAGGATAGAAAATTATGACATCATTGTCCAGCATCAACATTATCAGCATTATCGTCCTCGGACTACTACTAGTGGTTCGGGGTTTCGGTCGTGCTTATAGGTGGTTAGCTGCATAATAGTCAGGGTTTTTAGGCATACAGAATCCTTGCAGTGAAATCGCTGCAAGGATTTTTTGTATTTTCGAACCAGCCCGCCGCTGAAGGCAAGGGGAAACATGGGCAATATTTATTTTCTGAAATAAACGGAGGCGACGAAAATGATGTTAACAGGCGCGCAAATTATCATCGAAGTGCTGAAAGAGCAGGATGTGGACACTGTTTTTGGCTACCCCGGCGGATATGTCATCAACGTCTATGACGAGCTATACAAAAACAGCCACAGAATCACCCACCACATCACCTGCCACGAGCAAGGCGCAGCCCACGCCGCTGACGGATATGCCCGCTCCACCGGAAAGCCCGGCGTTGTCATCGCCACTTCCGGCCCCGGCGCCACCAACCTTGTGACGGGAATCGCCTGTGCGTATTTCGACAGCAGCCCCCTTGTGGCCATCACAGGCAATGTTCCCGTGAACATGCTGGGGCGCGACAGCTTCCAGGAGGTGGACATCGCCGGCGTCACGATGCCGGTGACGAAGCATAACTACATCGTCAAGGATGTTTCAGCCCTTGCGGACACTTTGCGCGAAGCCTTTGAGGTGGCCATTTCCGGCAGGCCCGGCCCCGTCTTGGTGGATATTCCCAAGGATGTTCAGCTTGACTCCTGCGAGTATACTCCCGCGCAAAAGAGTCTGCGCCGCCCCGATCCCAAGGCATCCCAGTACGATATCGAGGCCGCCGCAAGGTTGATCCGCGCATCAAAGCGGCCGTACATATATTGCGGCGGGGGCGTTGTGATATCGGGCGCTGAAAATGAGCTTAAGGCATTTGCAGAGAGGATCGACGCGCCAATCGGCAGCAGCATGATGGGCCTGTCGGCTGTGAGCAGTGAAAACCCCCGCTTTTTAGGCATGATGGGGATGCACGGAAGGTATGCCTCCACAAAGGCGCTGAACGAATGTGATCTGCTTATCGCCGTGGGCACCCGCTTTTCTGACCGCGCCACCGGCGACAAGGAGAAGTTCTCCACCGGCCGGACGATACTTCACATCGACATCGACCCGGCGGAGATCAGCAAGAATATTGCCGTGGGCCAGAGCGTTGTGGGCAACATAAAGCAGGTTCTTTCAGACCTCGAAGAAAAGCTTCAGCAGGCATCCCGCCCGGAGTGGATGGCCCGCATGGCAGAGCTTAAGGCAAGCCCCCTTAACCGCATTGATATGGCAAAGGATGAGCTGAACCCGCAGCATATAATCCAGGGGGTGAACTCGCGTATGTCGCCCGGTGATTTGGTGGCAACCGACGTGGGCCAGCACCAGATGTGGACCACTCTTTACTACCGCTTCCGAAGGCCCCGCACATTCATGACCAGCGGAGGTCTGGGGGCCATGGGCTTCGGCATGGGCGCGGCCATAGGTGCTTCCATCGCAAACGGCAACAGGCGCACAGTGCTTTTCACCAGCGACGGCAGCTTCCACATGAACATGAACGAGATGGCCACCGCCGTTTCAAACGAATTGCCGCTGATAGTCGTCGTCATAAACAATGGCGCTTTGGGGATGGTTCGCCAGTGGCAAAAGCTCTTCTTTGACGGCCGCTATTCCCAGACCACTCTTCAGCGCAAGACCGATTATGTGAAGCTTGCCGAGAGCTTTGGCGCAAAGGGAGGAAGGGCCACCACTCCCGAGGAGTTCGACCGCTGCGTGGAGGAAGCATTCAGCATGGCCACACCCTATCTGATCGATTGCGTGATAAGCAGCGACCAACAGGTTCTGCCCATGATCCCCTCCGGCAAGGGAATCGACGATATCATACTCAGTTCGCCATAGTTAGCCGCAGGAAAAGAAAGGAGATCACCGATGGAAAATCAGCAATTTGTTTTATCGCTTCTGGTTTCAAATCACTTCGGCGTCCTGACCCGAATATCGGGGCTTTTTGCCAGGCGGGGCTTTAATATCGACAGCCTCACCGTGGGCGTCACCGAAAACCCGGGCTTTTCGCGGATGACAATCGTCGCCCCGGGCGATGCCTACACCAAGGAGCAGATGGTCAAGCAGCTTGCCAAACTGGAGGACGTGAAGGTCATTCAGTTGATGAAGGATGATCAGACCGTGCTGCGCGAGCTTTTGATAATCAAAGTCAAGCTTGACCAAGGAAAGCTTTCAGAGCTGGTGGAGGCAGCAAAAACCTTCCGCGCAAATGTAATCGACCTTTCGCCGGACTCTGTGCTGATAGAAATAACCGGCGATCCCAGTAAGCTTACGGCGTTTTTGGAGTATTACAAGCCCCACGGCATAATCGAGATGACCCGCACAGGGCCCACGGCCATCGGCAGGTCCACCTATTGTCTGCAAAAGGATTAGCTTTATATCGCTCAAAATTGAAATCAAAAAATTGGAGGAAATATCATGGCTAAAATGTACTACGAAAAGGACTGCAACTTTGAACTTATGAATGGAAAGACCGTCGCCGTGGTCGGCTATGGCAGCCAGGGCCATGCCCACGCACTGAATCTTCGCGACAGCGGCGTCTCAGTTGTGGTGGGGCTTTACGAAGGCTCCAAGTCTGCAAAGGCGGCGAAGGAAGCGGGCCTTGAAGTGTTGAACACAGCCGACGCCGTCAAGAGGGCAGACATCACAATGGTTCTTGTAAACGATGAAAAGCAGGCCGCTCTTTATGGCAGAGACATCGCCCCGAACATTAAGCCTGGCTCTGCGCTGGCTTTTGCCCACGGCTTTAACATCCACTACGGGCAGATCGTTCCTCCGGCGGACGTGGACGTGATCATGGTCGCCCCCAAGGGCCCCGGCCACACCGTTCGCAGCCAGTACAAAGAGGGCAAGGGCGTTCCCTGCCTGATGGCAGTCCACCAGGATGCTACCGGCAAGGCCAAGGATGTCGCTTTGGCATATGCCATGGGAATCGGCGGAGCGCGGCCCGGCGTTCTTGAGACCACCTTCAAGGAAGAAACCGAAACCGACCTTTTCGGAGAGCAGGCGGTGCTCTGCGGCGGCGTGACAGAGCTGATGAAGGCAGGCTTCGACACTTTGGTGGAGGCGGGATACCAGCCCGAAAGCGCATACTTTGAATGCCTGCATGAGATGAAGCTGATCATCGACCTGGCGGTTCAGGGCGGCCTGGCCTACATGCGCTATTCCATCAGCGACACCGCCGAGTACGGCGATTATTCCACGGGAAGGCGCATCATCACAGATGAAACCCGCAAGGAGATGAAGAAGGTTCTAAGCGAAATCCAGGATGGCACATTCGCCCGCAACTGGATTTTGGAAAACCAGGCGAACCGCCCCCACTTCAACGCCGTCCGCAACAGGGAGAGAAACCATCTCATTGAAAAGACGGGCGCTGAGCTTCGCAAGATGATGTCCTGGCAGAAGGCGGAAGAATATGAAAAGTAATACCGTTAAAGAAGGGGTTGCAAGAGCCCCTCACCGCTCGCTCCTAAAAGCC
>JBNRMR010000048.1:0-4032 GCA_050309705.1 Christensenellales bacterium
ATATAAGGAGTGACAACATGTCTGCATTTGGAGTGATAGTTTCCAACAGGAGCTTCTTTCCCGACCATCTAGTCAGTTCAGGAAGGAAGGATATACTGGCCCTGCTTGAAAGACTGGGCCACAGCGCGGTGATTTTGGACGAAAGCGCAACGCCTCTGGGGGCGGTGGAGAGCATTTCCGACGGCAAAAAATGTGCTGAGCTTTTCAATGCTCACAGGGAGATTGAAGGGGTAATTGTCTGCCTGCCCAACTTCGGCAACGAGGTGGGCGTTTCCACGGCAATAAGGTTCATGGACAGAAAGGTGCCCGTGCTTGTGCAGGCCTGCGACGATGACCTGGACAAGATGGATCTTGCCAACAGAAGGGACGCCTTTTGCGGCAAGCTTTCCCTCTGCTCCGTTTTAAGGCAGAACGGGATCAAATATACGCTGACGAAACTGCACACCTGCCCGACTAACAGCATCGTTTTTGCCAGGGATGTGGAGCGCTTTGCGAAGATATGCAGCGTCGTCCAGGGGCTTTCAAGCGCCACTGTGGGCTTGGTGGGCGCCAGGGTGGACCCATTCCACACCGTTCGCTACAGCGAAAAGCTTCTCCAGCTTTCAGGCATACACACCGCCGTCACGGACTTTTCGATGATCCTCGCCGCGGTTCAGGCCATGGGAGACGATGACGCGGCAGTGAAGGACGCAATGGGTGAACTGGAAGCAAAGGCGACCATATGCGAAGGCGTCACAATGGAGCAGCGCATCAAGCAGGCAAAGTTCACTGTGGCGCTGAGAAACTGGGTGAAGGAAAATGAATGCGACGCGGCGGCCATACAGTGCTGGGATTCCCTTCAGACAAACTTCGGCTGTGCATCCTGCGCTTCAATGAGCATACTGGGCGATGAAGGAATCCCCTGTGCCTGCGAGACCGACGTGACCGGAGCCATTTCCATGCTGACCCTTCAGCTTGCTGCCGGCAGCGCCCCCGGCCTTATGGACTGGGACAATAACTACGGCGATGACAGGGACAAGTGCGTTAATGTCCATTGCGCGAACTATCCGTCGGAGTTCTTCGGCGGTGAGATGGAGGTGGGCTGTCTGGATATTTTGGGGACTACCCTCGGCGGCGAAAACTGCTTTGGCGCCCTGAAGGGCAGGGTGGCCCCGGGGGATATGACTTATCTTAAGATATCCACCGACGACGCAAACGGAGTTATCCGCGGATATGTGGGGGAGGGCGAGTTCACGGACGATCCTCTGGACAGCTTCGGCGGTGTGGCGGTCTGCCATGTGAAGAACCTGCAGGGACTGATGCGCTTTTTGGCCGAAGAAGGCTTCGAACACCATGTGGCCATGGTCAGAGGGCTCCATGCCGGGCTTTTGAAGGAAGCACTGGAAAAATATATGGGCTGGCAGATCACCAGATTTGAATAGGAGGAAAACTTCTCACCAAGAGGAGGGAAGCATTTTGCTTTATAAGGAGGAAAAAATGCTTACTGTGAAGAAATGGGACGTCGCCGAGCTTGCGTTTAAGGGAACTGCTGAGGGCAACCCCTTCGTGGACACCTTTATAGATGGCGAATTTCGCTACAAGAACAGGACTGTGACTGCGCCGGGCTTCTACGATGGCGACGGCGTCTACAAGCTGCGCTTCATGCCCGACGAAATGGGCGAATGGAGCGTTACGGTTAAGTCCAACTGTGAAAAGCTGGACGGAAAGACAGCGTCATTCATCTGCGAGGCGCCGGACGAAAACGCCCACGGCCCTGTGCGGGTCATAAACAAATATAACTTCGCCCACGAGGACGGAACCCCATATTATCAGGTGGGCACAACCTGCTATGTCTGGAACCTCCAGCCTCGCCAGTTGCGCGAAAAAACAATCGAAACGCTAAAAACCGCGCCTTTCAACAAAATGCGCATGTGCGTTTTCCCCAAAAACTATCAGTTCAATGCCAATCCGCCGGAACATTACGCCTTCGAGGGCAACGAAGAAGACGGCTTTGATTTCACCCGTTTTAACATTAAATCATGGGAGACTTTGGACGAGTGTGTGCTGGCGCTTCGGGATCTGGGCATAGAGGCGGATATAATCCTTTTCCATCCCTACGACAAGGGCCGCTGGGGCTTTGACCGCATGGACAGGGAAACCGACGATCTTTACCTGCGCTACGCTGTTGCAAGGCTTGCAGCCTACAGGAATGTCTGGTGGAGCTTTGCCAACGAGTTTGACCTCATGCGGGAAAAGACTGAGGCCGACTGGGATCATTACGGGCCACTCGTTCAGCAGCTTGATCCTCACAACCATCTCAGGGGCATCCACAACTGCCGCGGCTTTTATGACCACACCAAGCAGTGGGTGACCCATTGCTCAGTCCAGAGCAGCGAGATCAACAGCATACTTGCCTGGCGGGATATATACGGCAAGCCGGTGGTATTGGATGAATGCCGGTATGAAGGCAATATCTCCAATCAGTGGGGCCACATAAGCGCCCGGGAGATGACCGACAGGTTCTGGGAATGCTTTGCCAGAGGCACTTATTGCGGCCACGGCGAAACCTACATGAACGACCGCGACGAGCTTTGGTGGTCAAAGGGCGGCGAGCTGGTGGGCGGCAGCGTTCCGAGAATCGCCTTCTTCAAAAAAATCTTTGAAGAAATGCCCAACAATTTCGCACCTATTCCAAACGGCTACCGCACCAAGCCCTTGGTGGGGGTGGAAGGCGAGCAGATGCTCTACTACAGCGGCTCCGGCCAGCCGGCGGCGTGCTACTTCACACTTCCCGAGGGCCAGGAATACCATGTGGACATCATCAACGCCTGGGAAATGACAATCGACACTCTGGACAAGACGGTGAGCGGAAGCTGCGAGATAAAGCTGCCGGGCAAGCAATACACGGCTGTCCGCCTGCGCAGGGCATAGTTTCTACAGTAATATAAAAAACAGGGGGTGTTTCGCGCGAGGGACATCCCCCTTTTCTTAATAACGAGATTTTGAGGCAATAAATATGGGAAATAGAAATGCAAGGCTGATTGGTTGGATGATAAACTACCACGGAGTGGATGTGAATTTGACCGAGCACATGCTGAAGGTATACGGCTATGCAAAGACAATCGGAGAGCTGGAGGGCCTGGATGATAGAACCCAGGCGCTGCTGGAAGCGGCTGCAATTGTCCACGATATCGGCATACCGGTGAGCAGGCGAAAGTATGGCAGCCACTCCGGGCATTATCAGGAGCTGGAAGGACCGGCTGTGGCCCTCGAAGCGATGGAGGCTGTCGGAGGCTTTTCAGAAGCGGAGAAGGCGCGGGTGTGCAATCTGGTGGGCAGGCATCACACCTACAATGATGTGGACGGCGCCGATTGCCGAATACTCTTAGAAGCGGATTATTTGGTAAATTCTCAGACGGGGGAGGCATCCCCCGAAGCGGTTTTGGCATTCATGGAGAAAGTGTTTGAAACAAAGTCCGCCATCAAGATTCTAAAAGTCATGCATGGCATTGCGAATTGATCAAATGAGGGAAGAAGCGCAAAAAGAGAATATGATAATCCGAACTTCGGTGCGCTCCATGGTTGAAAGCGTAATCCAGGAAGGGGATCTTTACACTCAGGCGGGCTACGACCTTCTCAGCGACGCCGCTCAGACCCATCGGGACCTGCAGGCGCTTCAAAAGGCCGCCAGCGGTGACTTCCGCGCCGAGGTGAGCGTTAAGCTTTCCCTCGAGCGGGGGCCAATACGCCTAGAGCTGACGGGCAGGATCGATGGGCTGACCTGCGGCCCTTCACAGGGCTGCCCTCCGGTTTTGCAGGAGATAAAGACCATCTCCGCCCAGTCTGATTTTCCCAATGAAAGCGACAACAGGGTCTATTGGGCGCAGGCCATATGCTACGGTCATATGCTCTGCCAGGAAAGGAGCCTGGATAGAGTTTTAATCCAGCTTAACTATGTCAAAAGAGGTGAAAACTCCAGCCGCGCCTATGAGCGGCTGATGACCCGGGCAGAGCTTAAGCAGGCGTTCTTTCAGGTGGCGGACAGTTATATTA
>JBNRMR010000049.1:0-8427 GCA_050309705.1 Christensenellales bacterium
GCACCTGTCCATGCTCGTCCGTCTGCACAGTGTGGTCAAACCCTGGCCCGACCACTCTGAAACCGATTCCGGAGACGGCATTGTCGTCGGCGGTCTTGGTAATTCTCAGGCTGCCGGTTGGCTCGGCAAGCTTTAAGTATGCGGTACGATGGTCATCTGCCAGCACGCCCACCAGGACCTCCTGCAGGTTGTCCGCGCCATAGACCAGGCTGAAAGAAGAGGTGGACACGGCAAAGTTTCTGTTAGCGGTAACGACCGTACCAGCAGCAGGTTGGGAAGGCGCGCTGAGGGTCAGGGTATTGCCCGTTTTTTCGATGTTCACCCGACTGTCCGAACACTCAAAGTCATAGCAGTCCAGAACACGGTTCTCGTCCGTGAGTGTGACAGACCAGCCGCTCCCCTGGTTGGAGAGGGATACCGAAGGTATGTCCACGGCGGACCAGCCCATGAAGCTTGGTTTCAGGTCATATTTTTCCAGATACCCGACGATTTCTTCGTATACTGTCAGCACCTCCGCATTGGCTCCGTTTTTACAGACCGTATTGATTACGCTGCGGTCTGTGCATGTATAGGGCGCTTCCAGTGAGCGACGCCCCGTGATAAACTCCCAGATGATCATCTGCGTGGCCGTGTATTTGCTGCCGGTGGAGCCGGACAGCTGCCCGGAATTGGCCGCTCGTCCGCAGCGCATGGCGATCTTGACCGCTTCCTGCATTTGCGGGGACATGGCATCCCAGGCATCCGCTGCGCCGGTATACAGAACGTCGCCACCGTGCAGGGCTACGCCGGGTTCGATGCAATAGGCCTCCTTTCCGCCCGCGTAGAAGATATATCGGTTCGCACCGACTTCGCCAACGATGTGGCCGTTGTACTGAAAGGTATCGACATATAGGATAAACCGGCTGTTCGAATCCCTGGCGCGAGAGGTTGTGATGTCCACCGGTTCTCCTTGACTAGCGGCTGCGGCTTTAAGTGCGGTCCGACGCTGTGTTCTTGTATCCAGGTTGATTACCCGAACATCATGCGCAAGCACCTCGGCTTCGGGTGCAGGTTCTTCGTTGCCAACAGGTTTCGATTCCGAAACAGTTTGCTGTACGGTTTCACCCCTTTCTTCTGTGCTCTCTTCCGGTGCGCTTTCTGCGGTCTGCGCCGTGACTACAGGGCTTTCCTGGCCGGTTTCCACAAAGCCGTCGTCACCGGTTGCAAAGCAGATGGAACCGGCAGGCAACAACAGGCAAACGGCCAGGGCCACAAGGATCCATTTCTTGATTGCTTTCATGCTCCTCCTTTACTGTGAACGGGGTCTTGAATATAGTAAGCGCTAGGGCGGCGTTCCCGAAAGCGATGGGAACGGCGTTGGTCTTTGCGGTATTTGATCTCACGCTCCTTTGTGCGGCCCCAAGGGCCAATCCTATATGGGTTTGCTTTTCTTAGAAAGAAAAAGGTTTTCGGTCGTCAGGCGCTGGCTTGCGAGCCAGTCCATAGGCTGCCTGCCTCCCCGCCTTCTTTATGGCCGGGCCGCGAATTACGGAAGTATCATTGTGCCCGCTGACCGTCGTGGCCGCTTCCGGTTGCAGTCCGGAGTATGTACATGGGCTTGATCGCTCGTCCTTGCGGAGTCCTGGCGTGCCTGTACACGTGGCTATAGACAGCGGGAATGTACCTGATGACCTTCTATTCAGTTGTCCAGGTGCAGTCGGGAAGGGCTTTTGGGCTTGGACGACCTTTCTGTATGCCGCACCGAAAAAAGTCCCCCTACTTTACAACGCGCGTTTTTTGGCCAAATAGTAAGTATGCTCGAAAAATTTTTTTGCTTTTTTTTGAATTCCCTCGATTGCAAAGATCACAGCCTGCCTTGAAACACCGCGTAATTTGGCAAATTTGGACACACACAGATCCCCCAGTATGCATTCATCCAAGATTGCCTCTTGATATGGGGTCAGCATTTGGCGAAACGCTATCGTATCCATAAGGACCTCCTGCTCCTGTACTCCATCATACGGGTCGCAGATCCAATTGCCGTCTTCGTCTTCCAAGACCATGGCGTCCAGGGAAAGCATTGGTCCATGCACCATGATCGCTTTTTGTTGCTGGCGCAGTTTTCTTTCTTCGTATCGCAGGAACTTCATCACTTCATGGCTGACCTCTGTCACTTCTCCGGTCGCCCGTACACGTACCCAATAGCGTGTTACACCCTTGTCCTTTGTCGTCCAAAGATCATAGTCAAAATCAGACGGCGAATACAAAAAGTCACTCTCCTTATTCCGGTTCTTCTCCTGATAAAAAAGGGGCCAGAAATGGCAAGATCTTTGATCTTATCATCTCTGGCCCCGATTGGCCCTTCGATAACCCCCATTGGCTATCGGCGGTGTTTTTCATCACCTTATTGAGTTATGCAATCTCCTTGGAAACCTTGAACACCTTGGCCTTGCCGCTGATGTCGCGCTTGATTTCCACATTCTTGCCGGATCTGAGGATCCTATGCACCTTGCTGATCATGTCTGCATCTTCCTGCGGAACCATCACCTTGGGATATTGCCGGGCATCTGCCTTCCTGTTCCTTTTCTCCATCTGTCCACCCTCCTTTGTCCGTCAGCCTTTTCCCATGTTCGCAGTTCCTACGTTTTACATCGTTCTTCCTCCTCTGTTTGTGTCATGGGATCATGATAATTAAAACAATTGTCTATGTCAATGTCGCATTTGTATACTAACGGGATATTTTTCTCTTGACGTATCCATCACAGCCCTTATATAATTTGGGCATAGATAAGAAAGGATTCTCCCGCTATGAGAAAAGCCAGGATCATCGCCCCAAACCTTATGCCGGAAGCCAAATATGACGTAGTGGCGGAACGGTCAGACAATGTCATCGGCCGCCGCATTTCACAAGCCAGAAAGAGAAGGGGGTATAGCCTTGCGCGATACAGCGAAGTGCTCGCCGCATATGGCATCCGCATAACCCCTGCTGGCATCAACAAATGGGAAGTCGGCCTAAGCGTGCCCAACGCCTATCAGCTCATCGCCATCTGCCAGAGCCTTGGTATCGAAGAGCAGCTTTCGTATTTCATCCGTGACTTCGTGTCGCCGCTCAACGATATAGGGCTCAAGAAGGTTGAGGACTACAGAGACGACCTGATTGCCAGCGGCAAATACAAGCCCACGCTTAAGCTCGAGGAAATCACCCGCAGGATCGATATGCGCGTGTTTGATCTTCCTGCGTCTGCCGGTACCGGTTCGTATCTGGACAGCGACCAGTACGAGATGATGAGCTTCCCGGAGAACACCATCCCTGCCGGAGCTGAGTTTGGCATTCGCGTATCCGGCGACTCCATGGAAAACGTCTATAAAGACGGGCAGATCGTCTGGGTGCAAGAATGCGATTCGCTCAATGTCGGCGAAGTCGGAATCATGATCTGCGACGACGAGAGCTTTATCAAGGTCTATGGAGAAAAGTACCCGGACGAGGATGTGCTGGAGGAGTTTACCGACAGCTACGGTAACGTCCATATGCAGCCGGTGCTCATCTCCTATAACGAAAAGTACGCGGATAGAGTCATCAGCCCGAGTTCCATGTTTAAAATCGTCGGCCGCGTTCTTTAGTTGTACACATCACCGCTTTTAGGTTTATATAGGCAAAAAAAGCAGACAGCGCCTTTGTGTTCCGAAAGGGGTTACGTTTCATGAAATCCATCGACCGGGTCAGAGAGCTGATAGCGGATCAGGGTATCTCTCTGTTCAGGTTGGCCCAGCTTTGCAACGTTCCTTACTCCACGCTCAAGAATGCGGAGAAAAGGAACTGTCAGCTTTCCCTTGACACCATCGAACAGATTTGTCGCGGACTGAATATCCCGATCTACGAGTTCTTTATGACGGATAAGGACTGGGAGGGGATAGAGGCGTATGCGCTCAAAAGGACGCAAAACAAAGACTACGATGCAGTGCGTGTATCCCGATCTATCAATACCAAGTCAGCTTTATGAACAGGAGGCGTTGTGGGTAGAACGCATTTGAGCCATAGTTAATTCTGGTGTTGTCAGTACCGAGTTTAGACTGTCCTGTTTTGCCACCTAGGGGAACGATTCTCCAATTGAGATTGATGTCATAGAGGGTTGAGATACGGTATTCTGAATGGAATATGACCGAATCAGCACCAGCCACGCGAAGGGTATTCTGGTTCCAGACTATTTTAGGAGGAGTGAACCCAAATCTGCTAGTCATATAGACAGTTGGTTAGTAGGAATATAACACTAATAGACTGAGCGGAGGCTAGCTGGGAAGGAGGTTATTATTTAAGTAAAACAACCCTAATTACTCATCAATGTATGTAAGACTGATAAACATATACTAACAATAGACTATAATGCCTTTGATATGATGTTATATAATAATAACCATATCGGAGGTTTTTTATTATGAATAAACATGGAGAAAGGGATGTTTGTATCAAGTGATATATGCCATTTAAAACCTCATTAGATGAATACAGACAGAACTGTTGTTAACCACACCTAAAGACGCATCATGTTTAGCGTTTTTTTTGTACTGACAATATGCCTGAATTCAGGACCTCTTTTTTGACTGGAATAGAGCCTGTCATGGAGGTTATATGGTCTTATATCGAGATTAACTCCTCTATCACACTGTCGATATGAAGCTATTTCTGACCTTGTGATTGAGATGAAATCACAGCACTCAATCCACACATTATCACCAAGACTTGACAAATAGAGCCAAAACCTGTTAAGTTCAATAAACCATAAATAGTTATAAACAGGTATAATAAAAAACCAATGTCGCTTTTGATTAGTAATACTAAAATGATGTTTTGCCTAATCCATTCCTTTTTTTGCCATCTAATCATGCACTATGAAAGATATGTTAGGATATAAACAAAAGGCATTGTTTTTGTGATTATGAGATGAATGTGGTCTAGAGAATGGGCATTCCTTTCTCATAGGCTGAAAAACATGTGACCTAATATTGTAGCAGAAACTGTGTAAAAAATTATAAAGTATGGAATGTTGCAGTTCATACTATTATGATGCACAGTGCTGTTGTGAAGATGCATAATACTAACACAATAATAAAGCCGCTTGCAGTAGGATCAAAGATGGAAAGGAGAAAGCAATGAAAACCTTGCATAAGAGAGTGTGCAAAGAAAAGGATAGCATCCAGGTATTTGGTAATTGCTCTTGTCTTTCTTGCCCATGCAACTCATGTTCTGCTTGCGTTTGCGGAGGAAATGAACAACAGGGTGTAGAGTCTCGTAAAACCCATTTTAGTCCCAATAATTCGACCTATTCGAGCGGAATAAGCAATAACTCATGGGTTTAATGGATGAGTTAAGTTGACGAAAAGAGTTATTCACTAGTCTATGAAGAAAAGAAGATTTATATGTTGACACTTTAGTACCATTTAGCTCGTAAAACAACTAATGCAGGCGGCTTTATTTATTCATATGGTTGAGGAGGGTAAGCCCAATGAAAAAAAGACGGATTGCCATTGTATACTCTCTTTTTTTTCTGGCGATGGTATTGTTTGCCTGTGCCAAACCAATGGAAAGTAAACCAGACGAACACACCGAAATAGAAAAGTATCCTCTCACTCAGGTATCCAATACGCCTTTATCTGAACGACTGCCGGGCGTTTTATACCTGCCGACGGAAAGCGGCGTGGACGGCTATGCGGCGACCGACATTACTGCGCAGCTGGGCGACCCCATGGATAAGTCCTTGGCCCAAGGCCTTGCGCCTGATGGCAGCATCTACGCCAAGGGCAGCAATCTTGGCGACAATAAGCTCTACCGCATGAACGATGCGATGGATGGCTGGACGGAGCTTTCCGGCTATGCCTGGATGGAGGAGGAAGCGTTTGCCGATTATTACACGTTCAACTTTCGAGTCTTGGACGATGGCACCTTTGTGGGATTGTCCACGGGGCAAAACAGAAAAACAGACGAAGTCACCGGCAATGACAAGTTCATATATGGCAACGCCAATGGGTATGAGATCAAATTCAGCGAACCGGCTTCCGATAAAAACTTTTGCTACGGCGCCCTATTGGATACCGCGGGCGGCCGCTGTGTTGTGATCCGTGCCAAGGATTTTCCGATGATTCTGGAAGCCTATGATTACACAACCGGTGAATTGCTATGGCAGACAGACATCTGGAAGGATATAGAAGAAGATAAAATGTGCGTGCTTGGCGACGAGCTGTATTGGTTTGCGTTTCAAGAGAAGGGAAGGTGCCTGTATGTCCTGGATATGAATACCGGGGAAACGCTGCGGGAACAACTGATGCCACAGCTTACAAACGACGCCAACAAATGGCAGCTGATCTGTTGCCCGAGCAACGACGGCTCCGGACTGATCGTTGCCGCATCAACGGGATTGTTTTACATGCAAAAGGACAGCCTGGAGCTGACAAAGCTGTGTGAAATCAAAAAACTGCAAGCGGAGAACAGCATGGTTCATTACTTATACCATCTGCTGGACGGCAGCATTTTTATGACGCTGCTGGACGCTGATTGGCAATATTCGTATTTATTGTATCGCTACCAGGATGTCGTGCAAGAACAGGACAGCGACCTTACCGTGTTTTCTCTGGAGGACAATGCGCTGATGCGCAGCGCCATCGCCGCGTACGGCAAGCTGTACGACCAGGAGGTAGAGCTGCTTATCGGTACGGACGGCGATATTCCCATGGACGACGCCATACGCACCCTATCCGCCAAGATATTGGCCGGCGCTGGGCCGGACGTATTGCTGATGGACGGACTTCCGCTTGACAGCTATGCGGAAAAAGGCGCGTTGGCCGATATTTCTGACCTGCTGCCGCCGGACGATGAATGTTATTCGGGCGTGGTGAATGCCTATAAGCAGCCGGACGGAAAGGTGTATGCTGCTCCAGCGCGCTTTTCCGTGCCCACGCTGCTGGGCAAGGACGTCTCCGGCGTGAAGACGCTGCAGGACCTGGCAAAATGGGCGGATACCTTTGAACAAAAGGACTTTGGCATCGGCAGCAAGGGCATGATGCATACTTTCTTTCCACTTTATGCCAAGGACTGGATCGTGAACGGGCAGTTCCAGGCCGATGTGTTCCGCGCCGATCTGGAGGCGATGGGCGCGATTTCCGAGCAGTGGCGCGCGACCACACTTAAACCCGTGGACAAGTACCAGTACAACGACGCCAGCTTCATGGCCTATATGTGGTACGCGGGTGCGCAATGCGGCTCCTTTGGCGATATCTACTATATGGAAAGGCTGATGGAGCCTTATTCCGCCATCCGCGAGCTGGGCGGGGAACTCAAGGTTTATGGCGACGGCATGTTTACGCCCGCGACCATCGTGGCGATGAGCGCCACCAGCCGCGACCCGCAGTCTGCCGCTGCCCTGATCCAGACCCTGTTTGGCGAGGAGGTACAGTCTATACCGCTGTCCGACGGCTTCAGCATTTTAAGGTCGGTCACAGAAAGCCAGAAGGAATGTCCCTTCGGGGAGGATTACGAAGCCGAAAGTGTTATTGACTGGCTGAGCCCGCTGCCAGAAACAACGCTGAAAACGCGCTGGCCCAAGGCAAGGGATATCGACGCGTTTGTGTCTGCCTTTGACACGCTGACCGTTCCCGCCAATGTGGACTACACCTTGCGCGATCTGTTCATCAAGGAAACGCTGCCGTACCTGCTGGGCGAGGAATCGATCGATAGCTGCATGCAGCGCTTGACCAGCAAGCTTTCTATCTATTTAGCGGAGTGAGAAAGGCGGCGAGACATCTTGACAAAGACCGGGCAAAAAAGATGGGCGCGGGGAAGGCCACGCAAGCTGCACACGGACGGCGTGAGCGTGTGGTTTTTGCTGCCAAACCTCCTGGGCCTTTTGGGCTTTATCCTGGTGCCCTTCGGCGACGTTTTGCGCCGCTCGTTCTTTTCGGCCATGGGCGGCAGGTTCGCGGGCTTTGAGAACTACGCGGGCGTGCTGCAAAACGAGGCCTTTCAACTGGCGGCGAAAAACACGGGGCGGTTTTTGCTCTGCTGCATACCGCTGCTTCTGCTCTTGTCGCTCTTGATCGCCCTGCTGCTTTACAGCCTGCCGGGCGTGGCGGGGGTGTTTAAGACCACCTTTCTTTTGCCCATGGCTGTGCCGGTGGCCTCGGTGGTGTTCGTCTGGCGCGTGCTGTTCGCAGATGCGGGCCTGCTCAACGCCGTGCTGCATGCCCTTGGCGCGCAGGCGATCCCGTGGATGAGCACGGGCGCGTCGTTTTGGGTGCTCGTGGGCAGCTACATATGGAAAAACCTCGGCTACACCGTGCTTTTGTGGATGGCGGGCCTGAGCGGCATTCCGCAGAACCTTTCCGAGTCGGCCCGGGTGGACGGCGCTTCCGAGGGGCAGGTGTTTTTGTACATCACCGCGCCGCTGCTCCTGCCCACGG
>JBNRMR010000050.1:0-37181 GCA_050309705.1 Christensenellales bacterium
GTTTTGCTGTACAACATTCCCGCCCGGGCCGGAAATGAGATTCTGCCCGAAACGGCCAGAGAACTGGCGAAGATTTCCAACATTACGGGAATAAAGGACAGCAGCGGCAAGTTTGAAACGATAAAAGCCTACATCGACATTACACAGGGCATGGATTTTTCCGTCTACGCGGGAACCGATTCCCTAATACTAAAAACGCTGGAAGCAGGGGGCAGGGGAGCCGTGGCCGCCACGGCAAATGTTTGCCCGGGGCTTGCAGTGGATATATATGAGGGCTGGATCTCTGGCGATATTGAAAAGGCCCGTTCTGCCCAGGAGAGGCTCTCGAAGCTTCGCGAGATCAGCCGACTGGCCAGCATTCCCGCCGCCTATAAGGCCGCGTTGGAACTTCAGGGAATTGAGGCAGGGCCGCCAAAACTTCCCGCCATGCCATTGGAGGAAGACCTTAAAGGAAAACTGGCGCAGATGCTTTCAGAAGAAGGAAAACTGCGCGACTCAACAGAAATTAAAGTTTGTGCACTGAAAAAGGCGCAAAACCTTACACCGTAAGAAAAAAGGAGGCAACGAAGAATGTTAACGATCAAGAAGATTCTCTCTGTTTCGCTGGCGATGCTCTTGCTGTTGGGCGCCCTTGCGGGCTGCACCACCCAGACAAACCCGCCCGCGGCAACAGCTACAGCCACTGCCGCCCCGGCGGCAACCTCACAGGCGGGAACCTCTGCTCCTGACGCAGGACAGATCACCCCTGTGACCGATCTGCCCATAGTGAGCGAGCCCATCACACTCACATACTTCATCACCATCAACAGCGCGATGTCGGCCACCATGTCCACATACGCCGAGGTTGAGTGCATGAAGCTGATGGAGGAGATCACCGGCATCAAGGTCGAGTTCACCCATCCCTCGTCCACTGGCGCAAGCGAACAGTTCTCGCTGATGCTGGCATCGGACAAACTGCCTGACATGATCAACTGGCCTTTGGGCAACGCCAAGGGCGGCCCCACGGCTCTTTTGAGGGACGGAAAAATTGTTGAGCTGACGGACGAGCTTCTTTACACCTACGCTTCCAACTACATGCGCATCATGGACAATAACCCCTCATACAAGCGCAACACGATGCTGGACGACGGCACCATGTTCCAGTTTGTGAACTTCAACTATGACTCTGCGAACAACAAGATTGCTGAATTCAAGATCAAGGGGCCCTATATTCGCATGGACTGGGTGGAGAAAGTGGGCCTTGAAGCCCCCACCACCATCGACGAGCTCTACACCGTGCTGACTGCGTTTAAAGAGCAGGACGTCAACGGCAAGGGCAATGTGATACCCTTCATAAACGACAAGAGCCTGACTGCAATCAAGGCTATCGCCGGTTCCTTCGGCACCCGCTGGAGCCTGCACATGCAGGACGGCGAGATCGTCTACGGCCCGATGACCGAAAACTTCCGCACATATCTTGAGTACATGGCAAAATGGTACAGCGAAGGCCTGATCAACAGCGACTTCCCCGTCCTTGAAAACTGGGGCGCAGCGATGCTCAGCTCTGATGCCGGCTTCACCATCGCATCCATGGGCTCCGGCCTTACCATGCAGCGCGAGGCTTTGCTTGAAACCGACCCCGAGTCCAATCTGGACTCCATCGCCTATCTGATCGGCCCCGGTGGCCACCAGTCTTTGGTGGATGACTCCGGCGCCAATCCCAGGGCAACAGCCATAACCACGTCCAACCAGCATGTGGAGGAGACCATACGTTGGATTGACTACGCATATTCACCGGAAGGCTCCATGCTGACAACCTTCGGCATCGAAGGCGTGAGCTACGAGATGATCGACGGCTATCCCACCCTGACCGAGCTGGTCATGAACAACACCTGGGGAATCAACCAGGAGGAAGCCATCGCCAAGTACGCCCTTGGGCCCATCAACTACCCCAACGCCAGGGACATCCGCTTCTATGAGCAGGTGAACCTGAACAGCGAGCAGAAGCAGAGAATTCAGACCAACTGGCAGACCGGCACATCAGACATACTGATCCCCCCGGTGGCGTTGACGGTGGACGAGAACACCCAGTACTCCAACGTAATGTCCGACATCAACACCTATGCCAATGAAACCATAGTTAACTTCATCATTGGCAAGGAGCCCCTTGAGAATTTTGACAAATTCGTTTCGAATATCGAGGGGATGGGCATCGAAAAGGCAATCCAGATATATAGTGACGCTGTGGAAAGGTTCAATCAGCGCTAACAGCAAATAGCTGCTCCCAAAGGGCCGGACGGAAGGCGAAACAGAAACCGTCCGGCCCGGGCGCGGTCCAAAGGTCTATCTCACGCATCCGCAGAAAGGAATGAATCCCTTGATATATTCTCGACCCGCACGCGCGCAGGCTCCGAAGGAAACGCTGGGAAGGGCGCTAGTTCGGGATTTTCAAAGAAACAAGTTCCGCTACCTGATGTTCATCCCAGTGCTGGCATACTACATAATCTTCCAGTATGTGCCGATTTACGGGCTTGTGATCGCTTTTAAGAACTACATGCCCTCCCAGGGCATATTCGGCAGCCAGTGGATCGGCTTTGACAATTTCACTCGCTTTTTCAATAGCATCTATTTCACAAGGCTGATTAGGAACACGGTTTTAATAAGCTTTTACGGCCTTGTGTTCGGCTTTCCCGCACCGATATTGTTTGCCTTGCTTTTAAACGAGGTTCATCATAGGGTTTTTAAGCGCACGGTGCAGACCATAACCTACCTTCCCCATTTCATTTCCACCGTTGTAATCTGCGGAATGATAACGAACTTTTGCCTGAAGGATGGGCTGATAAACGATATCATAGTGTTTTTGGGGGGAGAGCGCCAGAATCTTTTGATGAGCACCCACTATTTCAGGACCATTTATATCGTTAGCGACATCTGGGCCGGAGTAGGTTGGGGGAGCATCATATATCTTTCCGCGCTATCGGCAATTGATGTGGAGCTTTACGACGCGGCCATAATCGACGGCGCCAACCGCTTCCAGCAGGCCATACATGTGACGCTTCCCGGCATTGTGCCCACGATTGTGATACTGTTCATTCTAAGGGTTGGTAGCCTGATGAACGTGGGCTTTGAAAAGATATTCCTGCTCTATAACTCAACCACCTGGGAGGTCTCCGACGTGATCTCCACATATGTCTACCGCAAGGGCCTGATCGATTACGACTACAGCTTTTCAACGGCCATAGGCATGTTCAATTCAGCCATAAACATAATGCTGCTGGTCGCTGTGAACACCATAAGCCGCAGAGTCAACGAAACCAGTCTGTGGTGAAAGGAGAAGGAAAATGAGAGTATATAAGCGTTCAATAAGCGGCATCATCTTCGACACTTTGAACACACTGTTCATGGTGTTCATGATGGCCATCACCCTCTATCCCTTCCTCTATGTGGTTTTCGCATCCTTTAGCGTGCCGGAGAGGTTCATCGCCTTCAGCGGCGTGTTGGTGAGGCCTCTGGGCTTCAGCACCGCCTCGTACGTTTCCGTGTTCAAAAACCCGCATATAATTACAGGTTATATGAACACGCTGATAATAGTGGCCGGCGGCACCGCCTGCAACATGGTGGCCACCGCCATAGCCGCATATGTGCTGGCCGGCAAGAACATGCGCTGGCGCAGCACGCTGACATTCATCTGCATATTCACGATGTATATTGGCGGCGGTTTAATTCCAAACTATCTTTTGGTGCAATCACTGGGCCTCATCAACTCCCGCTGGGCGCTGATACTCCCCGGTCTTGTTTCCACATATAATATGATAGTTCTGCGAACGGCTTTTCAGGGCATACCCGAAAGCCTTGAAGAATCCGCACGGATCGACGGTGCGGGCGAGTTTGTTATCTTAACGAAGATCATATTGCCTCTTACTGTGCCGACGCTGGCGGTCATAACGCTGTTTTACGCCGTGGGCCACTGGAACTCATGGTTCAGCGCAATGATCTACCTTCAGGACAAAACAAAGCATCCCCTGCAGGTTATACTTCGGGAGATATTAATCAATTCCCAGACCAACGAAATGACCGTTGACGACGCTTACACCGCCCGTTACGCCGCTTCCCAGACGATAAAATTTGCCACAATAATCGTGGCTACGGTGCCCATTTTGCTGCTCTATCCTTTCCTGCAGAAATATTTTATAAAGGGCGTCATGGTTGGGGCGATAAAGGGCTGATAATAAAGTGTTAAGGCTGGAGAAACGAGGATATAAATGCGAAAGATTAAGATGCTTGAGATACCCGCCGCAACCTTCATGATGGGGGGAGGGGACATGCATAACTCCCCGGATGCCCTGCCTGTGCATGAAGTGGGTCTGAGCGGCTTTTCAATAGGATATGAGCCTGTTTCGCTAGAGCTTTTCGAGGAGTTCCACAGACAGACCTTTGGCGGCGCTTCCGGGTGCGAGGATATATTCGGCTTCGCCGCCGGCATGAGCTGGCACGAAGCCGAGGCGTTCTGTCGCTGGCTCAGCGAAAAGGAAGGTGAAAATTACCGTTTGCCCACAGAGGCCGAGTGGGAATATTGCGCCAGAAACAGCCTGGCACTTGGAATCGACAGGCTGGGTGATCTAAACCTTCGCGAGTGGTGCCAGGACTGGTATGAGCCATACCCGCAGGACTCATTGGCGAGAAAAAACCCCGCAGGGCCAGACAGCGGCCTTTTCAAGGTGATAAGAGGAGGCTTTTTGGACAGCCCTGACCGCTATAACGCATGGCCTAGGGATGCTTGGCTGCGCTGCGCACTGCCACCCTCCTTCGGCAGGGATGCGCAGGATTGTGCAAAAATAAATCCTTTTGGGCGGCATAATATTGGCTTTAGGGTGGTGAAGGCGCCGCCGGCAAGACCTCACGCAAAGCGTGCCGGCCTTTTTTCATTTCCACCCTGCGTGAGGCAGCAAAACCCCGTTCCTGCATTTGCGTCGGAAAAGCCCTACTTCAGAAAGCGCCATCTGCTGCCATCGCCCCCGGATAACTCCCCCCACGAGGATATAGTGGCCGCAGGGCTGGACCCTCTTTTCAGGAACCATCATCATTCCCCGGGCTTCGCCGTCGCCCCCAATGGAGATCTTCTCGTGTCCATTTATTCCACCTACCATGAATATGACGCAGAGTCAGGGCTTGTCTGGGTGCGGCTACCCTTCGGCTGCGACGAATGGGAGGAGCCGGAGATGGTTTTGAACGCAGTGGGCGTCAACGACCATGCTCCGCTGATGTTCACCGACGAGGACGGCGCAGTTTACCATTTTTGGGGCTGGCCTCAGCTTGATAGCGCGCATCCATTCCAATATGTGAAGAGCGATGACAACTTCGAGACATTTGAGCCGGTGGTTTTCCCAAGGTTCTCCGAAAAGGCGGAGCATGTGGTGGCCCAGCCTGTGAACACGGCCTTTAAGGCGAAGGACGGCTATTATTATCTGGCCTGTGATGCGAACATTGGCTCCTCCAGCGTGCTTTGGCGCTCGAAGGATCTGATTAACTGGCAGAATCCCAAGGGCCGCACAGCCGGCAGGCACAGCACGGCAGTGGAGCTCAAGGATGGTGGGCTTCTTGCAATGGGCGGGAAAAACTCCGACATCGGCGGCTATATGCCCAAGGCCGTATCCTACGACGGGGGAGATACCTGGGAGGTTTCAAAGACGCCATTCCCGGCCCTTTCTTCCGGCCAAAGACCCTGCATCATTCGCCTTAAGAGCGGTCTGCTGATGATGTGCGGAGACTTTCAAAACAAGCAGGGCCAAAGACCCGAGGGTGAAGATCGCTGGGGCTCATATGTGGCCTATTCCTCCGACGAGGGGGAGAGCTGGACAATCAAGCATCTTTGGGGCGCACAGCACCGCAAAAAGGAGCCGCATCTTTTTGGAGGCGCCTCCACAATCGGCTATAGCGTCAGCCGTCAGTCACCGGATGGGCTCATTCACATAATCGCCACCAATGTCCACCCCTGCCTGCATTTTACCTTCAACGAAGAATGGCTGCTGTCCCCTGAATCCTCAAGCCCAGGCGACAAGGTTCTTCTCAAAGGCGCGGCTTTAGAAATGCTGGAAGTGAAGGACTTCAAGGAATATTATAAGAGCGGGAAAATCAAATGCGAATACTCCGCAGGCATGGCGGATGACGGGCGCTTCCTGCTGCACGGCAAATCCATCTGGTACTATGAAAACGGTGGCACAAAGCAAAAAGGAAGCTACAGCCTGGGCAAGAAAGTTGGCGAGCACTTGCGCTTTGACGAGGAGGGCGAAATACTCAGCAGCCGGGAATATCTCCCTGACGGCAGCAGCATCGCCAAGACATATTATGCCAATCAGGCCCTCAGGAGCATCGCCCACTATAGAGGAAGCTTTGCCCATGGGGATGCGAAGCTGTTTTCGCCCCAGGGAAAGCTCATTTCAAGCAAGATTTTTAACGATGAAATCACGGCGGGGAAATGAGATTCGCCGGGAACGGAGACAAAATGATTAGCGATAAACTGATATACCGCGGAAGATATCTGCGCACCCATGCGGGCAAGTCCTTGCTGGGGCCCACGGGCATGCGCCTTTTCGCGGACTATCTGGAGCATGAGCCCGGCTTTACCGGAAGGATAGACTTCATCCACAAGCTGAACATAACATCGCTCTTTAAGGTAAAGTCCACCCCGGCTTTCAGCTTTGAAACGTCCAAAAGCGTCTGGCGGCCTGCCTGGCTGGAAACGACATTTGAAAGCGACGCCATTTCCTTTAAACAGATTCGCTGGATCACCGAGGATGACTGTGCGCTTTCCCTTCAGACATGGAAAAACAAAACCGACCAACCGCTGGTTATTGAGATGGACACGGGCGCGCAGGGCTTTGAGCCTGTTCTTGAAATGGAGAGCGGCTGCCGCCTTTGCGTGGCGAAGGAAACCGGCCATGGCTTTGCCTGCGGCGTGGCGGTCATAAGCGATTGCGGCCTTGAAAGCGGGCCGATGGTCATCGATGCGGGCGGCGAGAGGACGTTCACAGTGGCCGCCGGCGTGGGCAATCTTGAAACGGAGTCCATGGAGGAAATAATACAAAGGGCGAAGGTGCAGATATCGAAGGGCGAAAACGCACTTTCAGATCACATCAGCCGTTACGAGCGCTTTTTTCAGCAGGCTCCCACTTTTTCGTCCAGCGACCCCGTCTTGGACAAGGCTTGGGCTTACCGCTGGTTTATTCTGAGACATAATCTTGCCAGGCCGGACTTTGGCAACCTTCAGGGCCATGTGATGTATGAGGGGCGTTCCCACAAAAAGACGAAGGAGCCCTTCGCAAAGTCGGGCTGGGAGTTTTCAAAGCTGGTGAACCTTTCAACTCCCTTGCATCTGACGGACATGCGCTGGCACGGAAATCGCCGCTATGGCTACGACATCATCATGAATATGCTGGGCAATACAAATGAGGACGGTCTTTTTTGCAGCGCCTATGTGGACAGCAGGCTTTCGGCATATGCTAACTTCGGCGTATGGGCAGTCTATCTTTTCTGGCTGGCAGATGGGAACATTGAAATCATAAAGGAAATTCTGCCGGGGCTTAAGTCATACATTGCTGCGGAGACAAAGGTTTATTCCGCCCCTGACGGCCTTCAGATAGAGCGCCAGCACAACAAGACAGGCAAGGAATATCAGCCCGGCTATTGGTATTTTCACGGCTTTCACAAAAACCCGAAGGATCCGGACTATTTCACGCCCCTTAAAAGGGTGGACAGAAGCGTATACCATTACCTGAACTTGCTGGGGCTGTCAAGGCTGTGCGGTGCGGCGGGCGATTCGGCAGGGGAGAAGAGGTATCTTGATGAGGCGAAACTGGTCAAGGGCGCAATTCTTGAAAAAATGTGGGATAAGGACAGCGAGTTTTTTTACGACCTGCACCATATGACCGACGAAAAAGCGCTGGTGAAGCATATCGTGGGGGTCTATCCCCACTGGGCGGGAATTGCCGGGGAAGAAAACCTGTCGGGCCTTGAAAAGCTATTCGGCAAAGAATATTTCAACACAACAATGCCCTTTCCCTCGGTGGCCAAGGATAGCCCAGTCTACTGTCCCTCTGGCGGCTGGCAGGGTAACTACATCAAGGGAAGGGACGGCTGTGTCTGGTGCGGCCCTCAGTGGCCCTACACAACCGGCATCGCTGTGGACGCAATCGGCAGGCAAAGCCGCCAAAACAGCCACCGCTATGACGCGCAGTTCGGCGAATATCTACGCAAATACGCCCTTGCCCATTTCAGGGACTATGATCTTGAACGGCCCTATTTGGTGGAGCATTATAATCCCGAGACAGGCGAGCTTTTAAGTGACGAAGTGGACTACTGCCACTCATACTTTCTGGATTTGATAGTGCGCTATGTGGCGGGGGTGGAGCTGAGCGAAGATGGAACATGCTTTGATCCGCTGGACATCGGCCTTGACCATTTCGCATTGGAAAACCTGATTATCCGCGGAAAACGCTATGATATATATTATCAAAAAGGCGGAGAAAAAGGGAAGAGAGCAGAAAACTATCGGGTCCTTTGTGACGGCGTTCCCATGGAAATTTAAGCTGATTTATATAAAAACAAAAACCATGTAAAGGTTGCCATGGCTCCTTGTCAAATTTCAGGGGCCATGTTACCATACCAACATAGGATGTAGGATGCATAAATAAACATTATTCAAGCGGAGGTAGCTCATGCTTATTGATACAAAGAAAAGCCCTTTTTCCAAGGTTTATTCCCCTCCCCAGGAGGATGTTTCGCTGGAGGGTGGCTTCTGGCAAAGTCGCTTTGATATCTGCGCCGATGTCACGATACCCCATATCTTGAGCGTATTTGACGATAAGGATAGTTTTTTCCATCAGGTGGAAAACTTCAGAATTGCCGCAGGTTTAAGCGACGGCGAGTTTCGCGGCACCCCCTATGGCGACGGTGATTTTTACAAGCTGATGGAGGGCATGGTCTATGCCTATGCCAAGAGGGGAGACGAAAGCATCGGCCAAAAGCTGGATGAATTCATAGACTTGATTTCAAAAGCCCAGCAGGAGGATGGCTATATCTCCACAAAGCAGATCATCGGGGAAAGGCTTTCAAACGGCGTATTTCGCAATGGCGATGCGAATGATTTTGAGGAGTATAACTTTGGTCATCTCTTCACGGCTGCCTGCGCCCACAAAAGGGTGACCGGGAAGGATAACTTCATGGAAATCGCCCTTTGCTGCGCTGAATATCTTGACTCCATGTACGATGATATATTGAACAAGGGAAAGGCCCAGACGGCCGTCTGCCCCTCCCATTATATGGGGCTGGCGGAGCTTTACCGCACCACGGGCGATAAAAAGCATTTGCGGCTTCTTAAAACCGCCATTGGCCTTCGCGACCTTATCGAAAACGGCACCGACGATAATCAGGACAGGATTCCGCTGAAGGAGCACAGGAAAATTGTCGGCCATGCAGTGCGCTCCACATATCTTTACGCTGGCGTTGCCGATCTCTACCTTGAAACAGGCGACGAGGAGCTTTTTAAGGTGCTTGAAAGCTGCTGGCAGAATCTGATGGAAAAGAAAATATATATCACAGGGGGCTGCGGCGCGCTTTACACCGGAACTTCTCCCTTTGGCCACCTGATGAAGGCCCAGTATGTCCATCAGGCCTTTGGCTATGAATATCAACTGCCCAATGTCACGGCATACAACGAAACCTGCGGCACATTGGGTCATATTTTCTGGGCAAACCGCATGTTCTCAATAGATCCCAAGGCGGAATATATGGATCTTATCGAGCGGTCATATTACAACCTGGTGCTGGCGGCGGTGAGCCTGGGCGGCGACAAATATTTTTATGAAAACATGCTGCGGCGCACAAAGAAGCTGGACTATGATGTCATGTGGCCGGTCGAGCGAAAGAGCATTTTCAAATGCTTTTGTTGCCCCACAAACCTTTCTAGAAGCATCCCTCAGGCAATGGAATATCTTTATAGGATCACCGATGACAGCGTCATAACTGGCATGTATGCGTCAAGCAGCTCTCGTTTCAGCCTTGAAAATGGAGCCAAATTCACTCTGCGTCAGCAGACCAACTATCCCTGGAGCGGCAAAATCAGCCTTTGGACGGAGGATGCGGAGTCCGAGCAAGGCTTCAACCTTAGAGTTCGGGTGCCAAGCTGGGTGGAAAGCGGCGTTATAAGCTTTGGCGGCGGCGAAAGGGCGCTTACCAAAGCGGACGCAAATTCATTCATAGAGATAAAAATGGAGAGCCTGAAGGAGGCCCGGGTGGAGATTGACTTTGGGATGGCGGCAAGATATCTGATCGCCCACCCTATGGTGGAGGAAAATGTGAACCAGGTATGCGTGGTGCGGGGGCCGCTGGTATACTGCATTGAAAGCGCCGACGCCGAAATTGACTCCATAGACGAGCTTTTTTTCCTCAGCGACGCTTCCTTCGAGGAAAGCGAATACGATATCGACGGGCATAAGGTGATCGCCCTGAATACTCAGGCAGCGGCTTTGGTCAGAGGCGAGCATGACGATGGAAAGCTCTACCAGCCCCTTGACGCCCGGGGAATGGAGCGCAAAAGCCTGCGGCTTATCCCCTATTTTGCATGGGATAACAGGGGCTTTGGCCAGATGCGCATATGGGCGCCTATACATTATAATTTTTAGCTCACTATTTAGCTCATTGAATGCATAGATTAATTTTGCTAGAGGAATCAATATGAACAAGGAAGCATCAAACTTAAGGCCCATCCCCAACCGCTCGGTGGTGGACAGGGTGATCGACAGGATAACCGACGCCATAATCGCCGGCCAGTATGCCCCGGGTGAAAAAATTCCCACGGAGGATCAACTGGCGACAATGCTGGGCGTGGCGCGAAACTCGGTGCGGGAAGCCGTTAAGGTGCTGGTTTCATTGGGCGTGCTGGAGATAAGGCGGGCGGAGGGCACATTTGTGACGGCGGGAATCCCCGGGGAGCTTTTTAGCCCCGTGCTGTACGGTGTGATCGCCCAAAAGAGCGGCCTTTCCGACCTTATCGAGATGCGCCGCGTGCTGGAGGAGGGCGCCATCCGTCTGGCAATAGAAAAGGGAACGGATGAGGACATGGAGGAGATATCCCGGAAGGCTGAAATCTTCATTGCCGCCCTTGAAGCACATCCCTATGATTACGACTATTTGATGCAGTGCGACATCGCGTTTCACAACAGCATTGAAAATGCCTGCCACAACAGCATTCTGCCCAACATCTGCCAGGTGATAACCCGCCTGACCGTGCCCACGCGAAGGGAAACGCTGCGCCGCGGGCTGGAGGGTGGAAATGCGCAGTACTTCATCGACTGCCACAGGATGCTTAAGGATGTGGTGACGCGAAGGAAGGCGGAAAGCGTGGCGGAGGCAATCGCCTACCACTATAACATGTGGCGGGAGCAGAAATAACTTGGAAAAGGCAAGAAAGAAAAACATATCATCACGGAGGGTATAAATGAAAGAACAGTTGAAGATTGCGGTTGTATACACCGGGATGCCCGCATCGCTGGTTGACAGCGTTGAAACGCAGATAAAAAGCGCCCTTAGAGGAAGAGCGGTGACATTTCTCTCCCTGAGCGACCCCAGCATAATTGCAGATGCGGTAAAAAATGGCAGCCCTTCCAGCGAAGCGGCGAAAAGGCTTTTCTTTCTATATCAGACGGCGGTGATGCAGGGAGCGGACATAGTTTACAATGCCTGCTCCTCCGTGGGGGATATTGCAGACGATGCAAAGCCGGTCTTTGCCAGGATGGGCGTTCCCATTGTGCGCATAGACGAATATATGGCAAGGAGCGCTGTTTTGCAGCATAAGAGAATTGGCGTTCTGGCCACGCTTGGCAGCACATTGGAGCCCACGAAGCGGCTCATCGAAAGAGTTGCCGGAGAGGAAGAATGTGAAGTTTTTATTAAGGATGCCCTTGCAAACGGCGCTTTCGGTCTTTCCGGCGGCGAGCTTTCAAAAGCGCTGGTGGAAAAAGCGGCGTCGGTCAGCGGTGAGACGGACTGCATTCTGCTGGCACAAGGATCGATGGCGGGCAGCAAGGAGGCTATCGAGAGGGCCACGGGTAAGCCGGTGTACGACAGCCCCAGCTATGGCGCTTTGGCCATAGCAAAGATCGTGGAAGAAATTTTTTAGGAAGGCGGCACTATAATGGACGCTGTTCAGCTAAAGAAAATGGCGGCGAATGTCCGAATGGACACAATAGAAATGATATATAGAAGCGGCGACGGCCACCCCGCACCCAGCCTTTCGGCGGCGGACATAATTACCGCGCTGTATTTCGGCGTTATGAATATCCGCCCACAGGAGCCCCTATGGGAAAAGAGGGATAGGTTCATACTTTCAAAGGGCCATGCCTGCCCTGCTCTTTACGCCGCCCTTGGCCTTCGCGGCTTTTTCACAAGGGAAAGCTACCCCACGCTGCGGAAGATGGGCTCGATTTTGCAGGGCCACCCGGACATGAAAAAGACCCCCGGTGTGGACATGACCGCCGGCTCTTTGGGCAACGGCCTTGGCGCGGGCTTCGGCATGGCCATGGCCTCAAGGCTTATGAACGTGGGCTTTCGCACATATGTGATTTGCGGCGACGGTGAGCTGGGCGAGGGCATAATCTGGGAGGCAGCCTTGGCGATAGCCAAATACGGCCTTGATAATCTGACCCTTTTCATAGACAACAACGGGATGCAGTCCGGCGGCCGCGTGGAGGATGTGGGCGGCGTGACCCGTATTGGCGAAAAGTTCAGAGCCTTTGACTGGCAGGTGCTTGATATCGACGGCCACGACATGACAGAGATACTTTCCGCCATCCAAAAAGCCCATTCAACCAAGGGCGTTCCCACCTGCATAGTGGCCAAAACGGTCAAGGGCAAGGGCGTTCCCTTCATGGAGCACAACAACGCCTGGCACAAGCGCGTGCCCACGCAGGAGGAATATGATCTGGCCATGAGCGCCCTTAAGGAGGCCGCGTTATGATGGAAAAAGCGAGGAAGCTGGGCAGCATCCGGCTTGGCAGCACCCGTATGGCCTTTGTGAACGCTCTGGAGGAAATCATGGAAAAGGACCCCAGGGTGGTGATGATCAGCGCCGATTCAGTGGCGGTCTTCAGGGCGGCGGAGCTTAAGCAAAAGTTTCCCGAAAGAGTTATCGAGGTGGGCATTGCCGAGCAGAACGCGGTTGCGGCGGCGGCGGGTCTGGCAAGCTGCGGCATGATCCCCTTTGTCTGCACATACGCCGGCTTTTCGGTGATGCGCGCCTGCGAACAGATGCGCACATATGTGGGCTATCCGGGGCTTAATGTCAAGTTCTTCGGGGCTAACGGCGGTATGTATTCCGGCGAGAGAGAGGGCGTGACCCATCAGTTCTTCGAGGATCTGGGGATCATGCGCACGGTATCCGGGTTCAGGGTGATCGCCCCTGCGGACGCTGCACAAACTTCAAGAGCTGTTTGGGATTCCTACAATCAGGACGGCCCCGTATATGTGAGGATAGGCAGCGGCAGGGATATAGAAATCTACGAAGGCGAGGGCCCTTCCACCGACAAGGCGAATATATTGGCCGATTATGGCTCGGACGTTCTGATTGTGGGCTGTGGGAGAGTGCTGCGAAGCGCCCTTGAAGCTGCGCAGAGCCTGAAGGATATGGGAATAAACGCCGCTGTGGTCAACGCTGCCTGCGTGAAGCCTCTGGACGAAAACGGTCTTTTGCCCTTGATGCGAAGGAGCAGGGCTATAATCACCATCGAGGATCACAATCATATCGGCGGCCTGGGCAGCGCCCTGTGTGAGCTGGCGGCGGAAAAAAGCCCCTGCAAAATTGTTCGCATAGGCCTTGCGGATATTTACCCCGAGTCCGGACACGCGGAGGAACTCATGATCAAATACGGCATGGCGGCGGCCGATGTGGAGCGCGCCGTCATGCGGGCATTGAAGGAATGAAGATGAGAAAATCATATTTTCACCGGGTGCACGAGTTTACCCAGACCCGGTTTTGGATCAACAACCCCACCACGAAGGAGGCCCATGTTTCCATCGCCCATGGGGCCATAAATTGCACCACAAATCCCACATATGCCGGCAAAATGCTCAGGCATCCGGACATGCGGGAAACCGCCATTGAATGGGTGAAAGAGGCCCTTGCTGAAACGCAGGACGAAAGCAAGGCCGCAGCCATAGTCCAGCGCAAGTCGATTAAGAGCCTGCTTGATATCTGGCTGCCGGTCTATGAAGCCGCCCCGGGGAAAGAAGGCTTTGTTTCCCTGCAGGTGGATCCTTTCATGGAGGGGGAATCTCAGAATATAATTGACGAGGCCCTTGAAACAATCAGCCTTGGGCCTAATATTTTATCTAAGATACCGGTGACAGAGGCCGGCCTTTCGGCGATAGATTTCCTTGTGCGCAAGAATGTGCCGATTATTGCCACTGAAATAATGAGCATTTCCCAGGTGACGGCGGCATGTGAAACCTATTCAAAGGCGGCGAAGGAATCGGGAAATGCGCCTGCCTATTTCGTCACCAACATCGCCGGCATATTCGATGACTGTCTCAGGCTGCAAAACGAGGCGGGGGATATAAACATCGACCCTGACATACTCTTTCAGGCGGGAACGGCCCTTGGCAGGAAGCAATACCGGCTTATGAAAGAGCGGGGCTACCCGGGAATAATGCTGGGCGGAGGTGCAAGGGGCTTGCATCATTTCACAGAGTTCGTCGGGGGAAGCGCCCATATAACCATCAACTGGAAAAACTGCGCCGACGAGCTGGTGGAAAAGGATGAAGCTGTGATCTGCCGGATGGACAATCCCACGCCGGAATATGTGACCGATGCGCTGATGAAGGCTCCGGACTTTGCAAAGGCCTATATCGACGGCGCCATAGAGGTGAGCGAATTTGCGGATTTCGCCCCTGTGGAGCTTTTCCGCAGCCAGTTTTTAAGCGGCTGGCAGGTTCTGCTGGATGAAATTAAAGCTGTGAAGGAAGGGAAGTAATATGCCCGGCAACAAAGACGGCAACAAGATAACAAACCTGGCCCAGCGCAAGAGCGTGGAGCTGCGCCCCGGCCTTGTAAAGACGAATATTTCCTATAACGACGAGACTATGCTCTGCCATTTCACCGTGAAGAAGGGCTCAAAGATTGAGTTGCACAACCACGCTGCTGTTCAAAACGGCTATGTGCTGAAGGGCAGGATAAAGTATCAGCTGGCGGACGAGAACCAAAATATCTACGAAGAAGGCGAGATCGGCCCCGGCGGAGGCTATGTCTGGGACGCTATGGAATATCACAGCACCGAGGCCCTGGATGACGCTGAGTTCATTGAGTTTTTTGCGCCCATGCGGCCGGAGTACATCGTCGAATAGAATTTTTACGGCTACCGGTAAAAATGCACCCAGTAGGGATAAAGCTGCTTTTCAAACTGCACGTTTATCCCCTATTCCGATGTCCGTCTGAAGGCGTAAGTGATCGATAAGGCCGCAAGTCTCAAGGCAGATCAGCGATATGGACTGGTCAGGCAAATAAGCTCTGAGCCAGACAGGCGGCCATAAAAGCAAAAGCGCAGCGCGAGAGATCGCTTGACCTTGAAGCTCAGAACAGATACAAAAAAGGCGGCGTGGGATGCCTGCGCCACCGCATTTTTAATGATGAGAAAAACGTAATTGGGGAGGAAGCAAAATGACCAATGCGAGATGCTTTGTTTCAACCATGGACAAAACCCATGTGCTTGCGCCGATGGGCGAAATGGCTTTCGGCGAAATGGCTTTCCAGAAGGCGGAAACCGCTCCGGACGACAACAATATAGTTCTTGACACCACGAAAAAGGGTCAGCCGATTCTGGGCTTTGGTGGCAACTGGACAGACACCGATGTCTATAATCTGCTGCGTATGAGCGCAGTTCAGCAGGAAGAGGTGCTGAAGGCTCTTTTTGATCCTGACCAGGGTGCAGGTTGGAGCTTCATGCGGGTGCCTTTCGGTTCCACGGACTGGGAGCGCAATTTCGATTTTTACTCCTACGATGACATGCCCGAGGGGGAGAAGGACTGGGAGCTTAAGCATTTCTCAGTGCAAAGAGATATCGACAGGGGTTTTTTTGAGCTCTTAAGAAGGGTGAAGGCAAAATATCCCCGTGTGGAGCTGCTGGCATCCGTCTGGGGTCTTCCGGGCTGGATGAAAAACAATGACAGCCTTATCGGCGGCATATTCCTGCCGGAATGCACCGATGTCTACGCCAGATATTTGCGCATGGCTGTGCAGGCCTTCGCCGAGCAGGGCATCGATCTTTACTCCGTAACCATACAAAACGAGCCCAAGTCCAGCGATTTTCCCAACAACAACCGGGGCACTCCCTGCACCCGCTTCACCTGGCGGATGCAAAGAGATGTGCTTATCGCCCTTTCAAATGAGTTTAAAGAACACGGCATCAAGACGAAAATATGGGCGTATGACCATAACTTCGACATGGTGGAAACCTTTGTCGATCCCCTGCTGGCCGATGACGAGGCCAGAGCGGTCATCGACGGCGTTGCATTTCACCCTTACCGGGGCGATCCGGCGGTAATGAGCAAGTATGAGGAAAAATACCCCAACATTCCCCTTTACAGCACAGAAAAAACCATCCACGACCCGGCCGGCATGGATGAAATGCTCCGCCAGCTTCGCCACGGCGCGAGATGCTATATACTCTGGTCGTTTTTTGAGGACACTTTCGGCGGCCCCCATCAGCTCATCGGTACCGCCTTCCAATATAACAAGTCAAGGTTGGGCACAAATGGAATCAGCATGATACATAATGATCCCTTGAACGCCGACCAGTGGGGAACATCCGGCGCTTACGGCCTTTTCGCCCAGTTTTCAAAATTCCTGAAAAGGGGAATGAGGAGGATCGCTTGCACATATGGCCATGAAAAATGGGTGACGGCCACTGCCTTCCAGGATGGGGGCGGTCAGATCGCTGCGGTTATAGTCAACCAGACTAATGCCGCCCAAAGCTTCGTACTGCGCTGCGGCGGTAAGGCCCTTGGCTGCAGCATTCCTGCACAGTCTGTGGGAACTTACCTGATTGAACCGGATGCGCAGATGCTGACGGGCGAGCCTAAGCCCTTGGACGCTCCCCAAAAGCGCTTCTACAAGCCTCCTGTTTTTGATCTTTTCGCGGAGGAAATTTTCTTTAACGAACCGGCAAGGGCAGGGGAGGAGATCCGCTTTCGGGTGAAGGTGAAAAACGTTGGCGGCGCGCCGACTCTCCCCAATACCACTGTGACTATCGATATTCTGCTGGACGGCGACCTGCGCATAGGCCGGGCATATGCCACCGTTCCCGTGATGCAGCCGGGCCAGACAGTGGAGTTTGCCGCCAACGCGCCGGTCTATGATGTTTCCGGAACTGGCTGCAAGTCCACTTGGACGGCAGTTTCCGGCTGGCATGATTTCATGGCTCTGATGAACGTGGGCAACTGTTTCCCGCCGGAGAAAAACCAGTACAACAACCGTTGCTGCCGTGAGTTTTTCTTTGAAAGTTAAGGGGCTAATAAATAAAAGGCAAGCGAGGTCGAGAATTCCACTGGCCATTCCTTTATAATTGAAAATGGAAGGAGAGGAAGCGTGTGGAGGATTATGAAAAGGTAAAAGCCGTTGACCGAATGCGCGAATACTTGCTCTGCCACATCAATGGCGATATAAGCCTTGAGGAGCTCAGCCGAGCCGCGGGCTATAGCCTGCGCCATTCGCTGCGCATTTTCAAGAAGCTGACGGGGAGGACGCCTTTTGGCTTTATCCGTGCAGTGAAGCTCACCAGTGCCGCCATGGCCCTGAGGGACACTGAAGAAAAGGTGCTGGATGTCGCTTTAGGCAGCGGATTTGATTCCCACGACGGCTTCACCCGCGCCTTTTACCGGCAGTTTGATATAACGCCCAGCGCATACCGGGCAAATACGCCGCCGGTGAGCTACTTCACCTCCTATCCTCTGCGCGATTACTACCTTTATATGAGCCGAAAGGAAGAAGACGTCATGGAGAAAAGCAAAGTATCGCCGGTGGTGACGGTGACGGCAGTGGAAAGGCCGGCAAGGAAGATGATAATTCTTCGAAGCGCTGGCGCAAGCGACTATTTCTCGTTCTGCGGCGAGATGCGCTGCGATTGGGCGGGAATTCTCAACAGCGCCTCGGAGCGCTATGAAAACGCTGCGCTTATAACGCTGCCGGCGGGCCTGGTTCAGGAAGGAACTTCGGCCACGGCGGTGGGTATCGAGGTGCCGCAAGGCTATGACAAAAAACTGCCGAAAGGCTATGAGCTGATTGGCCTGCCAGCCTGTACGCTGCTGTTTTTTCAAGGGATGCCCTTTGAGGATGAGGGAAGCTTCTGCGAAGCCATAGACATAGTGATGGAAGCAGTGGCATCATACCGGCCGGAGATTTACGGCTACAGCTTTGCAGACGATATCGCTCCCCGCTTTAACTTTGGGGCCAGTGCAAAGACTGGTGCAAAAATGGCGGTTCCGGCGAGGCGCCTTTGGCAGCAAAACGGAGATTAGTGAAAGGCCCGCTTAAAAATGCGGGCTTTTCACGTTTTTACCCGTGTATTTTAAAATTGCTCATATCAATTTTGTGCTATTTCAGCAGCTTCAATCTTCCTTTGTAACACGCACATTTTGCTCCCCGCGGAGAGCGCTGGTTAAATCTGCAATATCAATAAGGCGAAGAGATGGGAGACGATGCCATGAAAAGAGATCGATTTAAAGTGAAGATATGCGCACAAGTTGGATTAGCCGCAGAGATTGGCAAAAAAAGATTCCAAGAAAACGTAATAGCAGCACTATCGTGCGTTATTTGAAATAAAAATAAAAAGCCGCCAGAGTGGCGGTCTTTTTTTATATGTAAATGCAGTCCTTTTTCCGCTTTGCGTTTAATCGCCGGATCAGCTTCACTGCCTCATACCACAAAACCGAGGCAGCCGCCACGACAAAGACCGTGAACAGGCGGCCTGGCGAAAGAGGAGCGAGCTTAAGAAAGGCGGCTATCGGCGTGTATAATATGATGGCAAGACCCGCCAAGGTGATGATGCTTACCGCCGACATGACCCTATCTTTAGCCAGGTTTCTGGCGCAGACAATGAAGCTATCCTGGTCGGAAATGTTAACCAGCACTAAAAACAGATTCGCCAGCATTATGGCTGCAAGACCCATTGAGCGGGCGACCGGAACATTGCCTGGGCTTTGCAGCAGAGCGCTGAGGTAAAGGCCAAAGGAGGCCCCAAAGACAGCCGCGCCCTGCAGGACGCTTTTCAGAAGCAGCCGGGGCGTGAGCATTTTTTCGTGCGGGTCACGGGGCCTGCGCTCCATGATATCAGCTTCCGCGGGCTGTCTTTCCAGCACCACGGAGCAGGTGGGGTCGACAATCAGCTCCAAAAGCACCACATGAAGCGGCAACAGGAGAAGGCTCTCGGGGGTGATGCCTAGCAATGGCGCCAGCAGCGAAGCAGCGGCAATGGGTATGTGTATCGCGACGACATAGCCCACAGCCTTGCGTATATTGTCGTAAATTCGCCGGCCATCCTTCACCGTGTCCACAATGGTGGTAAAATTGTCATCCATCAAAATCAGGTCAGCGGCCTCGCGGGAGACTTCACTGCCCCTCTTGCCCATGGCGATGCCGATATCGGCGTATTTAAGCGCCGGCGCATCGTTCACACCATCGCCGGTCATGGCCACCACATGGCCGTTTTCCTTGAAAGCCTTCACAATGCGCATTTTATGCTCAGGTATCACTCGGGAAAAAATGTTGACGCTCCTGACATTTTCGCGAAGCACATCGTCGCTCATGTTTTCCAGCATATCCCCTGTGATGACGCTTTCGTGCCCAGGCATACCTATCTTCTTAGCAATGGCTGTGGCGGTGATGCCGCTGTCGCCCGTGATCATCACTGTCCGTATTCCCGCGCGCCTGCACATGGCGATGTCTTTTGCCACAGACTCCCGCGGCGGGTCAGCAAGGCCTGCAAGGCCGTGAAACTTAAGCCTGCATCCGGTGATTTCCTGTGGAAGCCCATGCCCATCTTCGGGCTTTGCAGATGCAATGGCTATCACCCTAAGGCCCCTTGCCGCCATGTCAAAGATCTGACGATCAGCGACTTTGCGCTCGTCAGCGCTCAGATTGCACAGGCCCAGAACTTGCTCGGGGGAGCCCTTCACGGCGATTACAACCTCGCCGTCGTGGTGCCAGACATGGCCCATCATCCTTAGAGCGCTGGTGAAGGGGTATTCATCCAGCAATTCACCCGCGAAAAGGTGGCTCCTGGGGATGCTGCTTTCCTCGCAATATTTGAGCATCGCCTTTTCCATCGGATCATAGGCGTCGGTTTCGCAGGCAAGCCCCATCACTTCGATGAGGTTTTGTTCATCCCCATCCGCTGACCAGACCTCCTCCACCTCCATCTGGTTTTTTGTGATGGTTCCTGTTTTGTCCACGCACAGGACGGACACCGCGCCCAATGTCTCCACGCTGGGCAGCCTGCGAACAAGGGTCTTTTTTCTTGCAAGCCTCCATGCGCCCATGGACAAAAACACCGTCAATATCACAGGGAACTCCTCGGGTATTAGCGCCATAGCAAGGGTGACGCCCGAAAGAACGCTCTGTATAAACCTCTCCTTTGGGCTGTGGCCTGAAAGGTTCAGCCATGTGACAATGCCGACTGCAATGAACAATGCCGCCGCAATGATAACACAGGCCCTCACCAGGCTTCCTGTCTGCCTTTGAAGGGGCGTTTTTTCATCGGCTGCGCTGGCCACAGCAGCGCCAATTTTGCCATATTCAGTTGAGGCCCCAATTTTCTCCACCCGGACAGCGCCGTAGCCCTGTGTCACCAAAGTGCCGGCATAGCAGCGGGTTTGCTGCCAGTGGCCGTCCGTTGACTGCGCATCGCTAGCGGCCTTCTTCCAGACCGGCTCTGCCTCCCCCGTGAGCGAGGATTCATCCACGCAAAGGTCATTGCATTGCAGCAAAAGCCCATCGGCGGGAATCTTTACTCCCTCGTGAATGAACATGATATCTCCCGGCACAAGCTCGCTGCTTAAAATGACAGTTTCCTCGCCGCAGCGAAGAACTTTTACCCGCGGAGCGGAAAGATCACGCAGAGCGCTTAGGGTTCTGTCCGTCTTCCACTCCTGAACTGCCTCGATCCCGATGACCCCCGACACAAAGACAAGCATGACAAGGCCATCTCGGGGTTCTCCCAGGATGAAATATATGACGGCAGCAGCCAGAAGCAGCATGAACATGGGCTGAGAAAGAACATGGATTATCTTTTTCAAGAAGTTCTCATTCTTTTGGGGCGCAAGTTCATTTTTGCCGTATTTCTGCTGAAGCTCCTTGACCTGATGGGCGGAAAGCCCGGAACAGCCCTTGAATTTTGTTTCCATAAGCGTTACTCTCCTTATGCATTTGAAAGGGTTGAGATAACTCTTAAGCACGAAAGACACAGCCATGTTCTCTGCGGTGAAGACACAAAAGGCGCACCTGCGGAACATACTACTGTCCCACAGATGCGCCTTAAAAAGCTGATCTGCTGCCGCCGTGGCGGCCCGGCCCCACAAACCCCGCAAGGGGTCTATCGCCTGCTCAGTTTGTACTGTTGATTGTTCGCCCGAGTTTTCGGGCGGGATGCAGTGCAAAGAGTTATCTATACTCTAGCATATGCGGGGGAGTATGTCAATGTGCCTGCTCAGCATTGAATTCGCTGCCCTGCCTCAAGTTATGTGCCTCAGATATTCGTCGATTTCCTGCACAGACAGCTCTTTTTCGAACTGCGCCAATACCGCTTCGCGGCTTTCGCGGGTGTGGGGCAGGCTTTTCGCCGCCGCAAACGCCTTCTCCTTTTCGCCTGCTTTAAGGTATATGAAGCAAAGGGCCGCTCTGGTGGTGTGGCGAACCTTTTCGCTTGGATTGCCTGAAAGAGCGCGTTCGCACAGCCTTACGGCTTGCAGCAATTTCCCGGGATCGTCGTCAAGGGCCAGCGCAAAGGCCAGCTCCGACATGAAGGCTTCATCATTGGCAAAGGTCTTGAGGGCATCTGAAAAGACCGCTGCGGCCGCTAAGTAATCACCATCTCGCATATGTTTGTGCCCATCTTTAAATATGGCGCTTCTGGTCTGTGAACTGTTGATTTTGTCCATGCCAATGAGGGCGTCAACGCTCGTGCCGTAGAGATTCGCAAGGGCAGGCAGCAATGCGATATCGGGCAGGGCGTCGCCGCGCTCCCATTTGCTCACACTCTGGGGGGAAACCCCCAACATCTCCGCCGTTTCCTCCTGGGTAAAGTCTCTGCCCTTGCGCAGGCGTTTCAAGTTCTCAGCTATAAACAGCATACTTCATCCTCCCCGAAAAATATCAGCGCGCTTGGGCTAATTGTAACCTCAAGCGCGCCTGTTTTCCATATATTGTCAGTTGATTAAAATTCAACCGCAGGGGGAATTTCTGTTTCCAAGGGAGATCATTTCACTACTCTTTTTCTTTGGATGTAAACATCCTTTCCAAAGCTGCCCACATAATGGAATTCCTCCCACCCGCGTGAAGTCAGCTCCGGGCTTGGCTGAATATGACCCATTGAGTCGCCGGGGCAGTCAATCAGCCAGCCGCCGGGCTTGCAGACCCGAGTAAGCTCCGAGATTTCATTGTCCCAATCATCGCCGACCACATGGCCGGACATCACGATATCAAAAAGATCATTCGGGAAGGGGAGACTGGTGACAAGGCCGTCCAGAACGCGGACATTATCAAAGCCCTCTCTTGCGGCTTTTTTGCGCATGAACTCCCGCAATGTTCCCACGGGTTCGCTGGCATATACCCAAGCGGCTTTCTCTGCGGCAGCGAAGGTCAAGCGGCCTGAACCGGCTCCGACGTCAAGCACGGTTTTGTTTGTAAAATCCGCCAACTGAAAGAGGCGTTCTTTGCTCCAGCCGCGGATGAAATCGCACTTTTCCGCCATGAGATCGGGCGTTGTGTAGATCACGAAGTCCTCCACGCTGGCCAATGCGAAAACCTCCGCCGTGCGAATCTCCTCCTGGCTCACGGTTATGGGAGCGTTATTGGCCATCTCGTCCACCAGTTGCGCGCATTCCGGACAGCGCCGCTTCAGATACCACATGACCGCTGGGTTTGCGTTCAGAGCGATGCCCATGCTGCGTCTCCACTCTGGCTTTTCGTTGAGCCAGCCGCCTGAGCTCATCATCAGGCTGATCTGAAAACGCTCCATGAGAAGAAAGCTGTTGAATGAATAATCATTGGGGTTAATCCAACCTAGTGCCATAAATCCTCCTGATTTTTAGGAGGGCTAAAGTATAGTCACCCTCCATGACTGTTCCTTTGTAACAGTTATTGTGCAATTCATATTCAACACCCTTTCTGTTTTAATAATTATATCGCAGACAATGGCGGCATAAACGAAAATGTTTGTTGCTATTATATCACCATGATGTGGCTTTATCAACAGCCGGGGGTACATGAAGCCTCGACGTAATTTCACATTACGAAATATGTTTTCGCGTTTAGAAAAGACCAGCTTGTTTTATGGATCAACATGACATATCGTGAACATATAAAGCATATTTTTAATAGTAAAACTGATTGAGCTCTAATCCACTGGGCTTTGAACCAACCCTCAACGGAACATGAAAAACACAGCTTACACCGATTTTTTGCAAGGAGGAAGCAATGTCACGAAGCCAGGCCACATTCAATCAGCAGCCCAAAATGAGCGGTGCCGGAAAGAAAACGGTTCTTGGACGATTTGTCAAGGATTTTCGCGCAAACCGGGAGCTATACATAATCTTCATACCAGTGCTTGTTTTTTATCTGATATTTCACTATGCGCCAATGTATGGCGCTGTTATTGCTTTTAAGAACTACAGGCCGGCAATCGGAATAGTGGAAAGCCCTTGGGTGGGATTTGACCACTTCAGCTCATTTTTCACAAGCTATTATTTTTGGGTTCTGTTGAGAAACACTTTGGTGCTAAGCTTTTCAAGCCTGCTTTTTGGCTTTCCGGCCCCTGTTTTGCTGGCCCTGCTTATAAACGAACTTAAGTCAAAGCGCTTTGCCCGTATAGTGCAGACCATCACATACATGCCCCACTTTATTTCGCTGGTGGTGGTGTGCGGAATGATCATCCAGTTCACAAAGAGTAACGGCTTTATCACAAACATACTCACCAAAGTCGGCTATCCGCAGCAGTCGCTGCTGAGCAACCCCAAAGCCTTTGTGCCAATTTATGTGATTTCGGGAATCTGGCAGGAGATAGGTTGGGGGAGCATCATATATCTGGCGGCTCTGGCGGGAATCGACCAGGAGCTGTACGAAGCCGCGGAGATAGACGGCGCAGGCAAGCTAAAAAGGGCAATACATATCACGATGCCGGGCATTTTGCCGACAATCGTCGTGCTGTTCATAATGCGGGTGGGAAGAATAATGTCAATGGGGGGAGAGAAGGTCATTCTTCTGTACAACCCCGCCATATATGACACCGCAGATGTGATCTCTTCCTATGTTTATAGGCGCGGCATCGAGAACACGGACTGGAGCTTCAGCTCTGCCGTTGGCCTTTTCAACTCGGTAATCAGCTTTGCTCTGGTCATCAGCATTAATGCGCTGAGCAAAAAGGTCAGCCAGATGAGCCTTTGGTAAGCATGAAAAGAAAGGAGGAGATTTGATGATGAGGGAATCTCTGGGCGAGAGGATCTTTAATGTACTTAACATACTGGGCATGTGCTTTCTTGTCATTGTGACACTATATCCTCTTTTGTATGTAGTTTTTGTCTCTTTCAGCGTGCCAAGTGAGTATATGCGCTATACGGGCAATCTGCTTTTCAGGCCCATCGGCTTCAGCCTTACTTCTTATAGGGTGGTGTTCAGGAACAGCGGCATATGGACAGGATATAAAAACACACTCTTTGTTGTTGCGGTTGGCACTTTGCTGAACATGATAATGACGATCGCCGGCGCCTATGTGTTGTCACGAAGGCAACTGGGCCTGAGGCGGTTTTTAACGCTGATGACATTGTTCACCCGCTATTTTTCCGGAGGAATGATCCCCACATATCTTATCGTCAGAAACATTGGGCTTTATGGCTCCTTATGGGCGCTGATAATTCCCGCAGCCATAAACACGTTCAATCTGATCATAATGCGCACGGCCTTTGAAACTGTGCCGGACAGCCTGGAGGAGTCGGCCAAGATAGACGGCGCAGCACAGCTCACAATACTAATACGAATAATGGTGCCTTTGGTGGTGCCGACAATCGCCGTTTTGGTGCTCTATTACGGAGTCAGCCACTGGAACTCCTGGTTCGGCGCCATGCTCTATATTCGCAAAAGGGAGCTTTACCCACTGCAGCTTCTTTTAAGGGAGATGATAATCCAAAACACGGTGTCGATGGAGCGATCCCTTTCCACATCCGGGGATGACGACGCCTTCATTTCAGAAACCATCAAATATTCAACCATAGTAGTGGTCACATTGCCCATACTGCTGCTCTATCCTTTTTTGCAAAGGTACTTCGTGAAGGGCGTGATGGTGGGCGCTGTCAAGGGTTGACAAAATAGTCGCTTGTTTCTGCGCAGGCAGATAATGAGACCGCCTAGTTCAGCGGTTATAGTAAATGAAGGAGGAAGAAAATGAAAACAAAAAAACTTATCGTACTGCTGATGATCGCCGCGCTGCTGGTTGCAGGAGTCGGCTGCGTGCAGAGCGGCTCTCCTCAGGCCAGCAGCACAAAACCCACCACCGGCAATGTCCCAGCCCCGACAGCCGCACCAACTTCCGGCCAGTCTGCCAGCGCGGAGCCCGCGGCTTTCTCCTACCCACTGGAAGGAAGCCCAAAGCTGACTTACTTCGGGCAATTCCACCAAAAGCTGGCGGGCTTTTACGAGAGCTATGACGACCTACCCATCGTTCAGCTATGGCTGGAAGCGGTGGGCGTGCAGATTGAGTGGAACACCCCTGCCGCCGGCATAGAGAAGGAGCAATTCAACATGATGCTGGCCTCCGGAGACCTTACCGACATTATCAACTATGGTCTCATGTCCTATTCAGGCGGGCTGATGGCCCTTTACAATGACGGCGTTCTGGCCAAGCTGACCGATCATGTCTACGACTGGTCGCCCAATATAATGGCCTATTATGAGCAGCATCCTGAGATGATGAAAGAGGCCAAGGACGACAACGGCGATTACTATATTTTCCCCATAATTAAGGACGGCGTAATCCAGCTTTCCACCCAGGGGCCGTTGCTGCGCGGCGATATACTTGCTGAACTAGGCTTTGAAACCCCCGAAACTATAGACGAGTGGGATGCATTGCTCAGGGCTGTCAAGGAGGCATATCCACAGATGTCGCCGTTCATAGGCTCTTGGGGCAATATATGCGAGAGCTTCCAGCCCGCCTACGGTGTGTCGAAAGGCGCATGGTTTGGCGACACACAGGGCGTGGTTCACTACGCTTACATCCAGGATGGCTACAAGGAGTTCTTGATGAAAATGGCCCAGTGGTATGCCGACGGCCTTATCGACACCAACATGCCCACGATGGATACCACCACGATGAACAATGCCATGTCTGCCGGCACCGCCTTCTCTAACTTTGCCTCAGGCGGCAACGGCATAGGCGCTTATATGGACGCCAACAAGGATAACCCCACATTCACAGTGGTTGGCGCTCTGTATCCTTCCATTGAAAAGGGCGTGCTGCCCCTTTACACCGGCGGCTATCCCTTTGACAGGCAGGTGGGCATTTCACAAAGCTGCGACCAGCTTGAAATAGCCATGCGCGTTCTTGACTTTGGCTACAGCGAGGAAGGCGCGACCCTGCTGAACTGGGGCGTGGAGGGCGAGTCTTATTACATCGGAGATGACGGCGAAAAGCATTTCTTTGATCATGCTCTGTATGATCCAGAGGGAATACTAACCGTCGATGCTCAGATGGCCAATTACTCAGTCCGCCATATCAAGGGGCCGCCCCCTTATCTATCCCTTGAGCCGGTGTTCCTTGCCAACTATGAAAAGCCCGAGCAGAAGGCCGCCTGTGACCTTTGGTCCACACAAAACTGGGAGTATAGAAGCTTCCCGAGGGTGTCCTATACATCTGAGGAGAGCGATGAGTTCGCTGGCATCATGGCGGACATAAACACATATGCGGACAGCATGTCAATGAAATTCGTGCTTGGCACAGAATCCTTTGACAACTGGGACACATATGTGCAGACGATCAAGAGCTGGAACATCGACAGGGCCACTGCGATTCAGCAAACAGCCCTTGATAGATACAATTCCAGATAGGCAAAGGCATTATAATCATTACAGATACGGCGCGGGGGCTGCATCTCCTGCGCCGTTGGAATATAGATGAAGGAGAAGAAAATGAAGGGTGATACGTTTACATTTGTGCCCCAAAGAGTGGAGATAGGCGGGATAAGCCCGAATGTTGTGCGGATAACGGACGAAGGGCACGCCGCCAACCATCTGTATTTCCACAACAGGAGCTTTTCGCCCGATAATAGAAAAGTGGTCTATCAGTCCGAAAGGGATGGGGGAAACAACCTGTTCGTGATGGACATGGAGACAAACCTGGTCACGCAGATGACCGAGAACAAGAACCTGGACTACTTCGGCTACATCTCCAGGGATGGCGAAAAGATCTTTTTTGGTGAGGACGGCTGTATAAAGGCTGTGCGTTTTGACAACCTTGAAGAGGAGATTGTGGTCAATGCCAAAAAGCTGGTCGGAGCTGGCGTCACCAAATGCTCAGGCGCATTTCAAAGCTGGGATGGAAGAAAACTGGTGTGCTTCTATGAGGCCGCCCCGGACTTCGGACTTATTGTCTTGGACTTTGAAACAGGGGAGGAAAGAATAATCATCCACGGAGAGCAGCCCTTGCGCCATTGCCAGTTCTGTCCCAAGGATGATGATTTAATCCTGTATGCTCATGAGGGAAAATGGGAGCAGATAAAGGCTCGCATGTGGCTGATTAATTCAGACGGCACAAATAACAGGCGGGTGCGCGACCATGACGACGGTCAGAGCGAGGCGGCAGGCCACGAATTTTGGGCCAACACGGAAAAAAAGGTTTATTTCACTGTCCGAAGGGAAGGCAAGGTGTTCTTTTCCCATTATGATGTGGACTCAGGCAAGGAAGCGACGCTTTTTGATCTGGACAACGAGCATGGGACCATCACCTGCGACGACCGCTATATAATCTGCGACAGCAAGCTGGGCGATGGGGAGATGTACATCGTCAAGCTGGAAACCGGCGAGGTCAGAGTGCTCTGCTATCAGAAGATGTCCTGGAAAAGGAGCATGTCCCGGTTCCATCCCCATGTTACTGTTTCATATAACACCAACAAGGCCATATTTACCACCGATAATTATGGGAAGCCAGGCGTATTCATCGCCGACATCCCTGAGTTTTAATAGTCAGAGATGACCTTGTTCAAAAGATCACGGCCGCCGCGCAGTTTCAAATGAAAGGCGGCTTCTTTGCGCAGCGCTTCTCGCCCGCGCACCACAGGCATAATCGGCTAAGTGCAAGTGAAAGCGGATCAATCCCTGACCAGGACTTGGGGGCTGAAGTTGCAGAAATGCACCGGTAAACGAGTGAACCCCTGAGGTTTATCGCTTTGATTTTCCAAAGTGATGTTTGAGTAAAAGCGGCAGGGTTCTCCCGACGCTCATCACTTCGCCAAACCTCGCAAGCCGCTCAGGTCGCTCCTCAGCGTTGCCCTATCCTGCCATGCAAGTAAAAGCATTATAAGTATTCTCTATTTTTTATAGTTCATTGCGCAGTGTGCAAAATCCCTGTCCGCCCCCTAGGGGGCAGACAGGGTGCATTTCATTTGCGCAAAGAGATTCTATGCTTCTTTCGTTTTTCTTTTGTTCTAAGGCAGTAAAATTGCCAGTTGTATGCGCCTGAAACAGCAGTTAAAAGCTGCTTAGTCGGCGAGATGCTCCGCCTGCCAGCGCGCCAGCTCAGGGTTCTCTGCGAAGTGCTTGAGCATCACCAGCGGCTGGGTGGATGAGGCATTTACGATGGTAACGCCGGAGCGGGCAGCTCCTTCGCTGACAAAAAATTCGTCCAGTGTCAGCGCACCGTAGCGGATGAGCGTGGGTGTCTCAATTGTCCAGGAGCCCATCTTGCCGTAACCCTCCAACAATATAAGCCCATAGGCGGCCTCGTCGGACACCCGCACTGTCTGTCCGGGGTTGACTGTCAGCCGCTTGGCGCAGGCCACCTTTGACCGGTAGCAGATCCACTCCTCGCAGTAGCCCTCATCCTGGTGGATGACCTGGGGCTTCATGAGCCGGTTGGCGCTCATGTCCCGATCGGTGTTAAGGGGCCAGTCGATTAGCTCCATCATGAAATCAACACTGTCTCGCTCTTCCGGCGGGCAGTTCTTCCACAGCAGTTCCTCGGGTACCGCGTGGTCAAAGTATAGCATGGACTGATACATGGCGAACACGTCGCTGGCAAACTGGGGCTCATAGGTGCAAAGGCTGCCAGGTGCGTGCAACAGCCCAGTCGGCACATCCCAGCCGGTATCAAGCTGAAGTTTGTAGGCCCGTGAAAGCTCCAACAACCGGTTGTCTCCCTCACCAAAGGACTCCAAGGCGCTGCGAACCTCGTCGCGGGTGACCTCGGGATTAAGTCCAAAGAATGTGAAAGGGAATTCGCCGCCGTGGTTATTCATCTGGGCGGGGAAGAAATACATCTCCGGCTTACCGTTCATGCCCACTCGGGCTGCGTTATCGTCGTCGTGGTGTATATGGTGGGGCAAAGGCCCAAGGTTATCAAAAAATTTGGAAAATACGGGCCAGCGCTTATATCGATTCCATAGAGCCTCGCCGATCAGCTCTCCCTGCAGCGCATCCACGGCTTCGCTCAGCAATACGCGGCGGCTGCCGTCGTGGCACACAGCGTAGCTGAGCCCTTCATCGTGCGGCGTATCGGGGCCGTTGTCGGCAGATGTTGTCGATGCCAGCCAGCGCTCGTCAATGCCGCCTCTCTTTAGGCCCAGCGCATAGTAGTCATCTGGATGCAGCCTGAGCCTCCGTCCTGGCCGGCAGAAGGCCCTGGGCACCCAAGCTGGAGCCAGTCGCAATATGCCCTGTCCTTCCTGAAACAAAGTCTTAGCCAAATTATTCATGAGGTGCCTCCCTTAATCTATCCGTCGGTTTGGTTTTGGGGGGACAAAATCCACCCACTGCTGCCGGTAGCAGCTTAATCGATGCGAGGTAGGCTATAAACCGATTGCTTTAATCCATTCTTCGCTGATCATACCGTGACCCGCATGGGAAGGGTGAACGCCGTCCGCAGCGTAATATCCCTCGGGCTTTTCCTGGTACGCGGATGCAAATATGCTGTCTAATGGTATCAAAAGAGCATTAAACTCCGAGGACAGGCGGCGAACGGCATCAAGCTTCGGATCAAGATCTTCACGCCAATTTTTACGGTCACCAGGAAAGGGATTAACAAAGGGTTCAAGGATAATAATCCTTGCGTCAAGCTTGTCTTTAATTTGCGTTAGAATATTTCTATAGCCCGATTCGAAGCTCCTTGCGTCTGTGGGGTCATTTGAGTCATAGCGGCGCCAAACATCGTTGATTCCAATCAGAATCGATACGACAGTCGGCTTCAGATCGATGCAATCTTCCTTCCACCTTTTTTCCAAATCGCGGACTCGATTGCCGCTTATACCTTTGTTGATAAAGGTAAGGTTCAAATCCCGAAGCCGGTGCATTAATAGGGAGGCGGTGATGAGGGGATAGCCCTTTCCCAAATCATGCAGGCTTTCCCGGTTGCGGCCACAGTCGGTAACGCTGTCGCCCTGAAAAAGAATTACATCGTTTGGCTTAATTAGCATTTTTACATTCTCCATGAAAGTAGTTTAGCATTTCAGCAAAATGATACAGTCACTTTTTGCCAGAAAGTTTCCTATTTTTACATTATAGTAAAGACATGAGTAAAAATCAACCTTGGCTTAGGGGCAGGTTCAGCTTTCAGGCGGTTGAAAATCACACCAATATGGGCGCTGACTATACGTTCACCCATCTGCTTTCTTCACTGGAGACCAATATGGCGTCAAGAACCTTTTGACACTCAACGCCGGTTTGAACAGTGGGAAGATTTTTATCCTTCTTGCCATTAATAAGAGCAAAGAACGCTTCGCCCTGTGTCATCTTAAATTCGTTTGGAACTTTAACCTCGTGCATTTCGGATGACTTTATGTCAAAATCTCCGATGCAGACCTGCAATACATTTGGCTTGTTAGTGTCAATTGAAATCGAGCCGTTCGTGCCGCGGATATCGTACTTTATATCGTTATTTGAACCGGCCGCAACGCGTGAAATGACAAAATTTCCGTTAATGCCGTCCTGTATATCGGCCAAAAAGCTGCAATAATCATCCGTTTCAACCCTTTGAATTTCGCCCGTTCCCGGAATGATGCGCTCTTTAATCGAGACTTCAGTTCTTCCGCACACTCTATTTATGCTCCCAACCAAAAACAAGGTCATATCAATCAAGTGCACGCCCAGATCCCCTAAAACTCCTGTCCCCGCCAGTGCTTTCACACTTCGCCAGGTTATGGGCTGCTCTTTGAACAATATAAAGCTGGATTTAAAATACTGGGCATTTATGCTTAAGATATCGCCTATCAGCTTGTTTTCCAAAATCCACTTTGCATAACGCGCCGCTGGAACAAAGCGGTATGAAAAGCTGACCATGTTTGGCACAGGGTTTGTTTTTAACTTTTCAACAAGCGGCACTGTATGTTCATAATCGATTGAAAGAGGCTTTTCAACGTTAAAGGGTTTGCCGGCGTCTGCGGCTGCAAGGGACATGTCAACATGCAGATAATTTGGCACGCATATTTCCACCGCATCAACTTCATCGCAGTTAATCAGCTCATTGTAGTCTGTGAAGCGGTGCTTTTCATCTATGTTTAATCTGTCGCCCGTTTTCATGAGCAAATCCTGGTCGATATCGCATATCGCCGTCACTGTTCCGCCTGCTGCCGTCATTTCGCTTATGTGCTTGCCGCTTATCATGCCTAAGCCAATTATCCCTATTCTGGTCTTCATATTTGTTCTCTCCTTAATAGATTACTTGATGTATTCATGCTTTCTCTCATAATCAGACTTGCCTTCGAATTTGTCCGCAACATTTTCCAACGCTTTGTAATTTCCCAATGTGGGCGCAGGGCCATGGGAGGGCTTCGCCCATTCAATAGCGTTGTGCAAGACCTGCGTTATATCATCCCGGTAATATATCGGATATTCCTCATGTCCCGGTCTAAAATAGAAAACTTTTCCCATGCTGCGCTTAAAACAACAGCCGCTTCTGAAAACCTCACCGCCCGAAAACCAGCTGATGAACACAACCTCATCCGGCGTTGGAATTTCAAAGCGCTCGCCATAGGTCTCCTCTTGTTCGATTTCAATATATTCAGGCAGATTCCTTGCTATCGGATGCGAGGGCTCCACCACCCAAATTCTTTCGATTTCATCGTTTTCGCGCCATTTTGAGCGGCAGGAGGTCCCCATAAGCTTGACAAACGGCTTGGACAGATGTCCGGAATGCAGCACGATAAGGCCCATGCCGCCCAAAACCCGGTTTTTAACCTTTTCGGCAACCTCTTCGGTAACCTTGCCGTGGGCAACATGCCCCCACCAAATCAACACGTCGGTGTTTTGCAGGACTTCATCTGTCAGCCCATGCTCCGGCATGTCCAGAGTGGCGGTCTTGATTTCCAGATTCTCAAACTTTCCCAGTTTGCCTGCGATTGCATTGTGGATACCCTGCGGGTACACCTTCGCAATCCGCTCCTCCTTTTCGTGAACGAACTCATTCCACACGGTCACTTTGATTTTTTCCATATTCACGTCCCCCAATAGTTTTTTCCTGCAATAAGGTTTCGCAAAAGCGAGATGCCATTTTTAGTTTTGACCAAGTTCTCTCCATGAAAGGCTCTGCACATCATCAATCCATATGGGCTGAGGGTCACATAATATCCGCTCGGCACAATAGAGCATATCTTAGCTATTGGAGCTTTGCCAATATTGCTTTGCAAAAATTGACTACCTGGTGAGCTTGTTGTCAATAAATGCCACTCCAGATGCGATTGTCTACAGTATAGCACACAATATTTTCAAAAGCACCACCATTTTAAGATGTCTCTTTTCTGATTTAAATCCAGCTTACCACAAAATAGCCGCTTCAGGGAATAGAGCTAAAACTGCCGATGATATGGCAAAATGTTCGCCAATCACCGATTTAAGCTCAAATAAAACGGCGCTAAAAGGCTATTATGGCAAAGCAAAAGGGCAGGTCACGGCCGCCCCGACTGCTCCTTTCGGTACTGATTTGCACTCATGCCCGTTTCGGCCCGAAAACATTTTGAGAAGTAATTGTAGTCGCTAAATCCCGTTAGAAATGCAATCTCAGTGATCGGCAAACCATTCTCACGGAGCAGCCTGCATGCCTTCCGAATTCGGCGCTTGCGTATATAGGCCGAGACACTGCACTCCAGGTAGCGAGACGCCAGCTTATACAGGTGCGTTCTTCTGATACCAAAATAAGCGCATATTTCCTCAGCCTTGATCGGTTCTGACAAATGCTCGTCAATATACCTGTCCAACATACTTAAAAATTCCTTGCGGGGCAAAGCAACGACGCGGTTTGACCACATATAGACAGAAAGAGACTCGAGTATGGTGGCCGCCGCACGAATTTCCTGGGCGCTTTTTCCAGGCATGGAAGAAACCGTTCCCAAAAGGTGGGGAGCGCCGTTTTCCATACAGATCTGCGAGAGCTTCACGCGAGTGGGCCTTGCTGTTTCTTCCGGAATCACCTGTCCAAACATGATATAGCCGATAACCGCATCTTCTTCTGTCAATTGAACTACGGCCTCTGTTAAACCTGCATGGCAAACATAGGTGACAGGCCCATCAGCTTTTTTGCAGGCTTGAAACGCTGCGCGGTCACTGGCTGTGCATCTTTGCAGGAACTGCGGGTTTTTGCGCATGAAATGGCAGAAATCGCAATGCTGCGGCGGATATGACATTATTTCAATCAGCTCATTGTCGAACAACACGATGCGTATGCCTGTTAACGTGTAGAAGGCGCGCATTAACTGTTCCATTCTATTTTGGTTGACTTGAATCATCGCTTTATCACATCCTTATGTAACATAATAACATTTTTTCTGTAAATTACAATATTGTCCCTTCGCGAACAAAATTATCATGTTGCGAACATTTACCCATATCAAAAGGCACAGGATTATACTATAATAAGGGCAGCCACGCAGCAAACTGAAGGGGAAAAAGGAAAAAAGCTATGAAAGCAGTCGAAATAGTAGCCCGCGCGCGGGCGCTAAAAACGATTATACCAGCCTTTAACGTTCCATACCTGCCAATGATTAGGCCTGTTGTCGAAGCCGTGCGCGATGAGGACGCCGTTGCTATGGTGCAGGTGGCAAGGCTGGAATGGGAGAAGTTTGAAAGCCAGAGCCTGGAGGCGGTCGCTGAGGCGTATTTCAGCCATTGGGATCCAAAGCACACGCTTTTGCATCTTGACCATGTGCCCGCCATCGACGAGGACGGCTTAAATGTGGATGCGCTGCCCATAATTGAGCGCGCTCTAAAGGCGGGGTATCAGTCCGTGATGATCGATGGCTCGCGTCTGCCTCTTGTTGAAAATATCGCCGTTACAAAAGATGTCTCATCGCTGGCCCATGCCTATGGCGCTGCGGTGGAAGCGGAGCTTGGCGCGGTCGCAGGGCACGAAAGCGGCGGCATCGGCATGACATATGAGGAGTTGTTCGCCTCCCGAAAGGGCTTTACTAAGCCCGAAGAAGCCGCGGTTTTTGCGCGCGAATCTGGCTGCGACTGGCTTTCTGTGGCTGTTGGCAGCTTCCACGGCTCCATTGCTTCGGACATCGGTGTGCGTTCGCAGAAAAAGCCCGAAGCGCGCCTTGATACTGAGCATATCGCGGTTTTGAGCGAGGCAACAAACGGAACGCCGCTAGTGCTCCATGGCGGATCCGGCATACGGCAAGCATATATTTTGGATGCGATAAATAACGGCGTATCCAAGATTAACGTGGGCACGGACATCCGCCAGCCATACGAATTGGCGCTGCGCGAAGGAAAGCCCCTTTCTTTTGCACTCAATGAGGTCTACGAAAAGACTCGATGGGTCATCCGCGAATTTCTACGCATCTCTGGCAACAGAAAGCTCGTGGCCGATTCCGATCAGCAATAAAGCACATTTTTAGGAGGACGCATATGCAAAAGCAAACATTTGCCCTTTATTTTGCCAACCGCGGCTTTATGCCGCAGGTTTTGATCGCCCAGGCGCGCGAGGAGATGGTCCAGGCAGTATCGGACGCAGGCTATGATTACCTTATCATGGATGAAAGCGCCACCCGTTATGGCGCTGTTGAAACGCGTGATGAGGGGCTGATATACGCAAAGTGGCTTAAGGAAAACGAGGGCAAGTTTGACGGCGTGATACTATGCATGCCCATTTTTGCAGACGAAAATGGTGCGATCACTGCGCTGCAGGACGCAAACGTGCCCATTTTGATGCAAGCCTATCCCGATGAGATCGGTAAAATGGATTTTCGCTGGCGGCGCGACGCGTATTGCGGCAAGTTCAGCGTGACAGATGTGTTTTACCAATACCGCGTGCCTTTCACGGTGTTGAAGCCCCATGTGGTGCATCCTCTGACGCCCGCATTTGCGCAAAACCTAAGCGACTTCGCTGCGATTTGCCGAGTGGTGAAGGGCATGCGCCGATTCAATGTGGGCTGCATCGGTGCGCGCACCACCGCGTTTAAGACCGTGCGCTTCGACGAATTGACATTGCAGCGCTACGGCATTAACGTTGAGAGCTTCGATCTTTCCGAACTCATATTCAAGGTGGGCAAGAAGGAAGATTCAGACGCCGAAGTTATTGCAAAGGTTGAGCGGCTCAAAGCGTACACAGATTTCTCATCTGTGCCCGAAAAGAACATGATGACGCTGGCGAAGATATCCGTGGTGCTGGATGAGTATATCGACGAGTATCACCTGGACGCGCTGACCCTCCGCTGCTGGAACGAGTTGGAGACCATACTTCGCGTGTGCCCCTGTGTGCTGCTAAGCGAACTCAACGACCGCGGCATCCCTTCCTCCTGCGAGATCGACCTGTGTTCCGCCATCACCATGCGAGCCATGGCGCTTGCATCAGGCGAGCCCGCCGCCTGCCTTGACTGGAACAATAATTACGGCGAAAATGAAAACAAGGTGATTTTATTCCATTGCGGGCCTGTGGCGCAGTCGCTCATGACGGCAAAGGGCGCCGTGACCGAACACAAGATGTTTGCCAAGGGCGATCCTGGCAGCGGTTGGGGCACCAATGAGGGCCGTATACGCGCGTTTCCAATGACCTACTCCAACTGCATGACAGAGGACGGCAAGCTTAAAATCTACGCCTCTCAGGGACGCATCACCGAGGATATCATTGAAGACGGCTTCTTCGGCTGTGGCGGCGTAGCGGAGATCGACGACCTGGAAAATAAACTCAATCGACTTGCGCGAGGTGGATTTAAACACCACACAACCGTTGGTGTGGGCCACATGAAGGATATTTTGACAGAGGCTTTTAAGACATACCTCGGCTATGAAATTATCGAGATTGAATAAGGAGGAAAGCATGGCGATAGGCGGACTTGATATTGGGAGCAGCGGGGCAAAGCTCACAGTTTTAGACGGGGGCGGCAATGTTTTGCACACGGGATACCGGGATTACCCCATCACGCGGAGATTGGGCGCCCACGAGCTGCACGCTGAAAACATATGGGAGACGGTGGAACTGTTGCTTAAGGAAGCAGCGGCGGCAGTGGAGGGCCTGACAGCCATCGGCGTCACCAGCTTCGGCGAGAGCTTTGTGCTGCTGGATGAAAAGGGAGAAGTGCTTGCTCCCACCATGCTCTACACCGATCCGCGTGGCGAAGAGGAGGCCGACCTCTTGCGTGAAAAGCTTGGCAGTGACCGCATCAGCGAAATCGCGGGTTGCGAGCCGCACCCGGTTTACAGCCTGCCTAAGCTTATGTGGATGAAGGCGCACAGAAAAGATATATATGAGGCC
>JBNRMR010000051.1:0-8159 GCA_050309705.1 Christensenellales bacterium
CCCCCTCCCGCGCGTAACGCCCCGAAGGCAAAGCCTTCGGGGCGTTACGCGCAGCAAGCGTCCTTCGCCTGCGTTTTATTTATCTTCCCGGCGCAGCTCGACCCTGCGTATCTTGCCGCTGATGGTCTTGGGCAGAGCATCCACGAACTCCACGATCCTCGGGTATTTATAGGGCGCCGTCTTATGCTTCACATACTCCTGGATTTCCTTTTTAAGCTCATCACTGGCTGAGGTTCCCTTCACCAAAACGATGGTCGCCTTGACCACTTGTCCCCGGATGGGATCAGGCACACCGGTGATCGCGCACTCCAGCACATAGGGCAGCTCCATTATGACGCTTTCAATCTCGAAGGGCCCGATGCGGTAGCCCGAAGACTTGATCAGGTCATCAGTCCTGCCAACATACCAGTAATAGCCATCCTCGTCCATCCAGGCCATATCACCGGTGTGATACGCCCCGTCATACCAGACCTCCTTCGTCATCTCCTCATCCAGATAATAGCCGGTGAACATTCCCGGGCTCAGGCCTTTGTCTGTGTAAAGGACGATCTCCCCCACCTGTCCGGGCTGGGCGCTGCCGCCCTCCGGCGTCATAAGACCTACATTATAATGGGGGTTGGGCTTACCCATGGATCCGGGCTTTGGCTCCATGCCCACGGAGTTGAAGACCGTCAGCGTGGTTTCAGTCTGCCCGAAGCCCTCCATCAGCTTGATCCCGGTGGCCTCATGGAAGCGTGCAAAAACCTCCGGATTAAGGGCTTCCCCGGCGATAGTGCCATGCTCCAGCGAGGAAAGATCGTACCGGCCCAGATCCTCCTTTATGAAGAAGCGGTATATGGTGGGCGGCGCGCAGAAGGTGGTGATGTTATACTTTTTGAACATTGGCAGAACTTCGGCGCTGTCAAACCTGTCGTAATCATATGTGAATATGCAGGCCTCGCAGGTCCACTGTCCGTAGAGCTTGCCCCATACCGCCTTGCCCCAGCCGGTATCCGCCATCGTGAAATGAACGCCGTCAGGGTTGACCTTGTGCCACCATTTCGCCGTGACGATATGGGCCACAGCGTAAGTGTGGTTTTGCACGGCGATCTTCGGATGCCCAGTGGTGCCGGATGTGAAGTACATCACCATCGGCTCGTCGGCCACGGGGTTTTCATCGCCCACCTGCCTTGGGAACTCGTCGCTTGCCGCCTCCAGGCCCGCGTCAAAGTCCAGCCAGCCGTCTGCGGGCTTGGCTTCGTTCACCACGCATTTTACTTTCAGCGTCGGGCAATCGGGCTGGGCCTCGTCCACGCTTTTTACGCTGTCGCCGTCGCTTGTGCAAACAATGCCCATTATCCCCGCCTTGTTGAAGCGGTAAACATAGTCATGTGTCATCAGCAGATGCGTCGCCGGAACGGCCACTGCCCCCAGCTTGTGCAGCCCCACCATGGCAAACCAAAACTGATAATGCTTTTTTAAAACCAGCATCACCCTGTCGCCCTTTTTGATGCCAAGAGAGCGGAAATAGTTTGCCGCCTTCGCCGAATAGCGCATCATGTCCTCAAATGTGAAGGTCCTGTCATCGCCTTCCTTTGATACCCAAATCATCGCGGGCTTTTGTGGGCACTTCTTGCCCAAGACATCCACCACATCAAAGCCAAAATTATAATCATCCGGGATGTTGAACTTGATATTATCGATGGTCCCGTCGGTGTTCACAAACGCGGCCGCGTATTTTTCATATAAGTATGGCATTTTCTCTGTTCCTCCCTGATAACTTATCATTTATTCCGCCTTTTCCACTTCGTCCGGTATGACCACCGACAGGAAAACGCAGTCCTTGCCATCCACGGCGATCATCCCATGACCGTGGGTGGAGTTGTAGTAAACCGCATCCCCTTCGTCCAGATACTCCACATGGTTGCCAAGCTGAATCTTCAGCCGGCCTTCAAGCACCAAGTTAAATTCCTGGCCATTGTGGGTGGAAAGCTCGATGGGCGCGCTTTGCTGCTCCGCCTTGTAGGGCGCTTTCACGATGAAGGGCTCGGCCTTTCTTTCCTTTAGGAAAATCGCCATGTGCTGATATTCAAAGCCCTCCCTTCGCTTGATGGGCGTCCCTTGGCCCTTGCGCACCAAAGTGTAGAACGAGAGCTTGGGCACATCTCCCGTCACCAGCTCGCCGATATCAACGCCGAAGCGCTGGGCGCATTTGAACAGGAATGTAAATGAAAAATCTTCCTCGCCGTTTTCCAGCCGCGCATATTCTTCGGCTGTAACATCCGTCACTTCGGCCATCTCCTCCACGCTGATGTCCAGAATCGTTCTTAGTCCTCTAATTCGTTCCGCCACCTGCACAATCTGACTTGACATCGCAAGCACCTCCTGAAAATAATAAAAAAACTCTCGCCCTGTTAAAGAGACGAAAGTTCCGCTGTACCACTCTTTTTGCCCTTCGCAGCTTTGTGCAAACCAACTTGCAAAGCCACGAAAAACCAATCTGCCGCATCAATCTAATGCGCTTCAATGTAACGTTTGAACCACGTCCGCACTTACTCGGCTTTCATATGGTAAATGCAAAAACACAAAAACCTTTGGCACGGATACTCCGGGGTGATTCATCCACTGTCTGCCGCACCGGCTTTCACCAAATGCCGGCTCTCTTGGGCGGGCAATCAGCGGAACTGTCCCCATCAACGTACTTTATTCAATTGCAGTGATAATATCATACTCTTTTTGCCCTGTCAATACCAATTTTCAAAATACTGCGCCACCATTTACATCGTCATGAATCAGCCTGTGGAGCTTGTCCGGGAAGTTGACAGTCATCCCGTCAACGCCGCTATGGTATGCCCTTTCCATTTCTTGCAGAGTTTTTATGCCCCATGCCCTCACCGAAAAGCCCTTTCCCTTCAACCTTTCCACGCTGTCCTTCGAGATATCCCTCACATTGGGGCAGATTTGGTATCCGTTTATGGAGCTCAGCCTTCGGGTCACCTCATCACTTAGCTCCCTGACAAGATAACCCACCCGGAAGCCGCCCAGATTGCTGACCTTTTCTATGCTGGAAAAATGGAAGGAGGTTATGACCGCCCTTTGGCTGATATCATGCGGTGCGATGGCCTTAATCAGCCTTTCCTCTATCCCCTCCTGCTTGATCTCAATTGCAAGCTGCACGTCCTTGCCTTTCACAAAGTTCAGAAATTCAGCCAGCGAGGGAATCTTATCCGGCGCAAAACTCCTGCTTGCGCCAAACACTTTCACCCGGCGCAGTTCCTCAAAGGAAAGGTTTTTAACCGGGCCGGAGCTATCCGTGACCCGATCCAGTTCCTCGTCATGGAAAAGATAGAGCACGCCGTCACTACTGATGCGCACATCGGTTTCGATGCCGTTGGCGCCTTGCTCCAGGCCCAGCGCAAAGGCTGATATGGTGTTTTCAGGCGAATATTCGCTGGCTCCCCTGTGGGCGTAGTTTATGAACAGCCGCCCCTTTGCGGTATAGATATCATCTAACATATTTTCACCTGGCAGGGCCGTTCCCTGCATTCCCAATGAATTTTCCCTTGACCTTTATATAATATCACAGAGGATCGCAAGGGGCTACCCTTTGGCTTAAACTCGATGCAGATCAAATAACCTTTGAAAAGAACATTCCTTCATGGTACAATATACGGGAAATGGAGAGCTTACAAATGGACAATTTATTCACTCAAAATGCAAGATCCATGGCCCCCCTTGCTGAAAGAATGCGCCCAAAAACGCTGGATGATTTCGTCGGGCAGGAGCATATCATCGGCAGGGGCAAGCTTCTGCGCCGGGCCATCGAGGCAGACAGGCTCACAAGCTCCATATTCCACGGCCCCCCCGGCACCGGAAAGACCACGCTGGCGTCCATCATCGCCCAGAGCACCAGCAGCGAGTTTGAAAAGCTCAACGCTGTCACTTCCGGCGTTGCGGATGTGCGCGAGGTGATAAAGCGCGCCCAAGACCGCATTCGCCTTTACGGACAAAGCACATATCTTCTTCTGGACGAATGCCACCGCTGGTCCAAGTCCCAGAGCGACTCCATACTCCCCGCCATAGAGTCTGGCACCATTCGTTTCATCGGTTCCACCACGGAAAATCCAATGGTATCAATGACGCCTGCCATCGTTTCCAGGTGCAGATTGTTCCGCTTTGAGCAGCTTACCCGCGAAGATATAATGAAGAATCTTCTAAGGGCTCTTTCTGATGAGGAAAATGGCTACGGACTTTTGAAGATAAAGACAGACGGCGACGCCCTTGACCACATCTGCGCCATCGCAGACGGCGATGCCCGCAGCGCCCTTAACGCCCTTGAGCTGGCGGTTTTGACCACAAGGCCCAAAGAGGACGGCTACATCCACATCGACCTTGAAACTGCTGAGCAGTCCATACAGCACAAGGTTTTGCAGATGGATGAGTCGTATTTCTACGATATGCTCTCAGCTTTTTGCAAGTCCCTTCGCGGCAGCGACAGTGACGCCGCCCTTGCATGGTTTGCTCGGATGATCGTCGCCGGGGTGGATCCGCGCATCATCGTGCGCAGGTGCATCGTCCACTCCAGCGAGGATGTGGGCCTTGCCAACAGCCAGGCCATGACCAGCGCCATAAACGCATGGCGGGCCCTGGAGGCCATCGGAATGCCGGAGGCGCGGCTGTCGATAGCCCAGGCGATAATTACCATATGCGAAAGCCCCAAGTCCAATTCCGTCACCTTGGCTGTGGAAGCGGCCTTTGAGGGCGCCCGCAACGCTAAAAACGAGCCTGTTCCCGCCCATCTTCGCGACACCCACTACAAGGGCGCTGAAAGGTTGGGCAGTGGCAAGGGCTATCTTTTTCCCCACGATTTCCCCGGGCATTTCGTCAACCAGCAGTACATGCCCGCCGACGCCCAGGGCCAAGCCTATTACCAGCCCTCCGATCAGGGCGGCGAGGTGAACATACGCAAGCTCCGGGAAATCCGCCGTCAGCACGGCCAGGCAAACGATGGCGGTAAAGGATGATGTTCTGCCCCCGGCGGCAAAAGGGTTACGGCCTCCTGCGGCCAACCCTTTGAAATGGGTTGGATCCCAAACTTTTAGTGAGGAATTACGCGGGGCTCCGCCCCGTACCCCGCAAGTTTTTGAAAAAACTTGACCAAAACTTTAATAATACAACAAAGAGTCAAGGGAGTATCCCTTTGGCGGGTGCAGAGCAGAGTCCTGCATCGTCCCACCGGAAAAACCCCCGCAGTTTTTTTATAGCTGCTGCAGAGCTAAGCGTGCATGATAAGGGATTCCAAAGGGGCACCCTTTGGCGGGTGCAGGGCAGCGCCCTGCGTCGTCCCCCCCAATAGCGACAAACCAGTTTACATAAGCAATCGACGAAAGAGAGGTATGCAGATTTGATCAGTAAAAACACCATTCAGGCAGTGCTGGGCGCAGCGCTTTCCACCGGGGCGGACTTCGCCGAGCTTTTTGTGGAGGACACCCGCCGCGGCCACATGCTTTTGCAGTCAGGCAAGGTGGAGGAAGCTGTTTCCGGCAGAGAGCACGGCGCCGGCGTACGCATTTTTTTGGATAAGCGTAGCATATACGCCTACACAAACGACACCTCCGAAGCGGGGCTAATTGAGACCGCCCGCAAGGCAGCGGCGGCCATCGGCTCCTTCAAGGCAGACATGGACGTGGTGCTCCACCCATCGAAGGTTGAAAGCATCCACAAGGTGCTTATTCCCCCACAGTCCGTTCCATATGCCAGAAAGGCCCAGATGCTCAAAGACGCCTATGCCGCGGCCAAGGGCTACAGCCCGCTGATCGCCCAGGCGGAATCGCAGATACTGGAGCGCGAACAAAGGGTGCTGATAGCCAACAGCGAGGGCCTTATGAAGGAGGATGAGCGCAATTACGTCCGCTTTTTCGTGCGGGCCATAGCCAGCGAAAAGGGCGAGAACCAGATGGGCATGGAATCCCCCGGCGCTCACAAGGGCTATGAATTCTTCGAGGGCCTTGACCTTGCCAGACTGGGCAACTCCGCTGCAGAGATCGCAGCGACGATGCTGAAAGCCCCCGTCTGCCCTGCGGGCGTCATGCCCGTGGCCATCGAAAACGGCTTTGGCGGCGTCATATTCCACGAAGCCTGCGGCCATTCCCTTGAAGCCACATCCGTTGCCAAGGGTGCAAGCCAATTTGCAGGCAAAATGGGGCAAAAAATCGCCTCGCCCATTGTCAGCGCTGTGGACGACGGCACTCTGCCCGGCGAATGGGGCTCCATCAACATCGACGATGAAGGCTCCCCCACCCAGCACAATCTGCTGATAAAGGACGGCGTTTTGAACAGCTACATGATCGACAAGATCGGCGGCAGGCGCATGGGCATGGCCTCCACCGGCTCCGGAAGAAGGCAGGACTATAAGTTCGCCCCCACCTCCCGGATGACCAACACATTCATCTGCCCCGGAAATGACGACGACGCGGAGATAATTTCATCCATGGGCGACGGCCTTTACGCCAAGCGCATGGGCGGCGGCAGCGTGAACCCCTCCACAGGCGACTTTAACTTCGCCGTGCTGGAAGGTTATCTTGTCAAGGGCGGCAAAATCGACAGCCCGGTGCGGGGCGCATCTTTAATCGGCAAGGGCGACGAAGTTTTGATGAAGATTGACCGGGTGGGCAAAAACCTTGCAATGGGCCAGGGCATGTGCGGCTCCCAAAGCGGCAGTGTACCCACAAACGTGGGCCAGCCGCTGATTCGAATCAGTTCTTTGACCGTAGGCGGAAGGTAGGTATATGAAAATGAAAAAAGACATTTATTTCGATAAACTTCTCAAAAAAGCCCTGGAGGCCGGCTTTGAGAGCGCCGAGGTTTACGCCAGCGGCTCCGATAGCTTTAGCGTTTCCGTTTTCGGCGGCGAGATAGACAAATACGACGTGAGGAATTCCTTCGGCGTCAGCTTCAGGGGTATTTTAAACGGTAAGATGGTCTATTCATACAGCGAATCCCTGGACGAAAGCTCCATTGACATGATGATTGAAAGCGCAAAACAGGCGGCTGATGTAATCGAAAACAAGGATGTCCAGTTCATGCATGACGGCAGTGGCGAATATCTTGACGGCTCCGGCGCATTTTTTGCTCCCCTGGAGGAAGCGGATGAACAGGAGAAGATAAAGATCGCTATGGAGATGGAAAAAACCGCCAGGGCATATGATGAAAGAATCAAAAACGTGCCCTATGACAGCGTTTCAACAGCCAGCAGCCATGTGACCATAAAGAACACTTTAGGGCTGGACGTTTCCCAAAAGAGCAACTACTTCACCGCCATGGTTGGCACCGTGGCCGAGGAAAACGGCAAGACCTACATGGACTATGACTTCGCCATCGGTCATGACATCTCCGCCCTTGACCACAGCGCCCTTGCTGAAAGCGCTGCTAAAAAGACACTTTCAGCCATAGGCGCAAAGCCTGCTCCTTCAGGAAAATACAAGGCGATTCTCAGAAACGACATGGTCTGCGACATGTTTTCCACCTTTGCCGACATTTTCAGCGCCGAGAGCGCCCAAAAGGGCCGTTCGCTGCTTGCAGGCAAGGAGGGCGAAATCATCGCCGCAAAGAATCTCACCCTTTGGGATGATCCCCTTCGGGAGGGAAGCGTTGTGGTCAGCTCCTTTGACGCGGAGGGCTTCCCCACCTATAAAAAGAGCCTTATCGAAAAAGGCAAGCTGATGACGCTGCTTCACAACATGAAGACCGCCCACAAGCAGGGCGTTAAGTCCACCGGCAACGCCTATAAGGCTGGCTACAGGGGCACAATTGACGTGGCGCCATCCATCTTGGTGCTTGAAAGCGGCGAAAAGTCGTTTGAACAGCTCCTTGAAGCCATGCAGAGCGGCATATTGATCACCGACCTTCAGGGGATGCACTCCGGCGCCAACACCGTCTCGGGCGATTTTTCGCTGGGCGCTAAGGGCTTTTGGGTGGAGGGCGGAAAGATCATCTCCCCGGTGGAGCAGATAACAATCGCAGGAAACTTCTTTGAACTGCTAAAGCGCATCGAAGACGTGGGCAGCGATGTCTACAAGGCCTTCTCCGGCTGCGCGCTGGAGATGCCATCGGTGCTTTTAAGCGAGCTTTCGGTGGCTGGTTCCTAAACGAGATAGAAAAGAAAGACTTTAAGGAGGAGC